>CAUQPA010000501.1:0-3909 GCA_963519325.1 uncultured Pseudomonas sp.
GCTCGGCGGGTGCGGGATGGCCGATGGCGACGAAGTTCTCCGGCAGCACCGCCAGGCGCGCACCGGCGCCGGCGGCGCGTTCCAGCAGCCGCTTGGCGGCGCCCAGGTTGGCCGCCACCGCGGGGCCGCTGACCATCTGCAGAATGGCTATGGACATGCGGGCACTCCAGACAGGATCGCCCATGCTAAGCAGCGGTGCGGCCGCAGGGCAATGCTCAATCGCGCTTGCCGGTGGTCATGGTGGGATTCTGCCAGGGTCCTTCGATGTGATAGTTGATGCTGGCCATGCGGGTGATGCGGTCGCCGATCAGCCGGTCGACGATGAACAGCGCGCCGCCGATGGCGGGGGCCCCGGCGATCAAGGCCGCCAGCGGCAAGGAGTTGCTGACCGGCAACCCGACCTTGAGATTGGCATCGACGCGGTTGCTGGCCATGTCCAGCAGCCCCTGCAGGCTCATCTCCGCCCCCGGCCCGCTCAGGCTGATGGGCTTGCGGGTGCGGAAGGCGCCCTGGTCGGCGTCGAGCAGGCCGGTGATGCTGTCATAGCTCAGGCCCTTGCCGAACAGATCGGAGAAATCCAGCCGCAGGCGGCGGCGGATGGATTCGAAATTGAGCAGGCCGAAGATGCGCAGCGCCGAAGCCGTGCCCTCCACCTGGCGCAGCTGGCCGTCGTTCAAGCGCGCATCGAGGCTGCCATTGAGTCGCGCCAGGGCGACGTAGGCGGGCGAGCCGGGCCAGTCGACCCGGGCGTCCAGGCGGAAATCGCGACTGGTCACGCTGGAGGCGAAGTTCCAGCCCAGCAGGATGTCGGCGACGTTGCCGCCCGCCAGGCGCCCCTGGTAGTAGCTGTGGGTCGCGCCCGGTGCGCCTTCCCAGCGCAGGGCGCCCTGGACCTTGAGACCTCGCAGGTCGAGATCCAGGGCATTGAAATTGGCACCGGCGGGCGACGGCCTCAGCTGCAGGCGCTGGGCGCCGACCAGCCGGCCACCCAGCTCGAAACGATCGATGGCCAGGTTGAGCGCCGGCAACTTGCGCGGATCCACGTCGGCCAGGGGGTCGGGACGCGGGGCGTCGCTTTCCACCGAGGGATCGGCCGGCGTCTGGGGGATACGCAGGTGCTGCAGGTTGATGTCGATCGGCTGCCCGGTCTGCCGCGGTATGCGCACCTGTCCGGCGATGGTCTGGCTGGCCAGTCCCAGTTGCCAGGCGCTGTCCTGGGGCTCGTAGGTGAGCCGCAGGTTGTCGATCTGCTGGCCGAACGCCAGGAAGCGCCCGAAGCTCAGATCGCCCCGCCCGAGACTGGAGACGTCCGGCAGGTTGCGACCGCCCTGCCCTGTGCCACCACTGCCGCCGGGGCTGCCGGCGACATAGCGCTGGTAGACGTCCTGCCAGGCAGCCAGGTCGAATTCCTCCAGCTGGCCCCGCAGGTCGTAGCCGGGGCTGGCCGGCAGGTTGGCGGTGCCGCCGCCCAGCACGATCTCGCCACGGCCCTTGGCGATGGCGGCGGGATCGAGCAGCAGCACGGCATCGGCGACGCCCTTGTAGGTCGCCTCCACCCGCCGTTCGCCGTCATCCAGGCCCAGGCTGAAGAAGCCTTCGCGGCTGTCGTCGGCCTTCTTGCCGAAGGGCGCCGGCAGGTTGATGGTCACCCCGCGCAGATCCGAGGTGACGGCCAGCTCGCTGTGGTCGGCCAGGGTCAGGCCGAGGCGATAGCCCAGCAGGCCACGCGCCGGCAGGGGGCGTCCTTCGCTGCCCAGCCAGCGCGCCAGCTGGTCCACGTCGACGCGGCCGTCCACCACCAGGCGGGTACGGGGCTGGTCGGCCTTGCCCTCGGCCAGGGCCTGGCCGCGGATGGGCTGATCGAAGGCACGGGCCTGGATGTCCGGGGCGCTCAGGCCGCTGCGGGTATCGTAGCGAAAGGTGCCGCGCAGGTCGGTCAGGAGCAGCTTGGGATCCGCCAATTCCAGGCGGGCCTTGTCCGGGGTCAGGTCGACCACCACCACCGGTGGCTGGCCCTTGGCCAGGGGAATATCCAGGTTCAGGCCACTGTTGGGGAGGGCGCCCTCACCCTTCCAGCCGGCGAAGACCTTGGCGGTCGGCAACGGCGTTTCCTGGAGGATCTTCAAGCCATCGCGCACGCTGCTATCGAGCCGCGCGGCGAGGCGCAGGTGCGGTACGCTGCCATCGTGCAACAAGGGGATGCGCGCCTCGACGTCGCGTACCCGGGTATCGAGGATGCGCCCCTCCGGCACCTGAACCTTGACCCCGTCGCTTTCGATGAAGACGTCGCCACGGGCTTCGCGCAGGGCGGGCCAGCCAGGTTGATAGGCCAGCTGGGCGTCGTGGACCCGGAAGAACAGGCTCATGGTGCGCGAATGCGCCGGCGAGCCGTGGCGCAGGGAACCCTGGTACTGGTAGATGCCTTCGTCGATCCGCCCGCCGACGATGGCGGTGCTCAGCCACTGGGCGAGCTCCGGGCTGAAATCCGTCGCCGGCAGCTTGGTCGGTAGGTACTTGCGGGTATAGCTGGCATCGCCGTCCTTGAGGCCGACGCGCAGGTCCATGTAGCTGTCCACCTCCGGGTGCAGGCCCAGCTGGATGTGCATGTCGCCACTGGCCGCGCCTTCCGGCCCGGTGACCTGCATCAGGGCACTGCCGAGGGTGAAGCGCTGGTCGTCGAGGCTCCAGGTCAGGAGCGCCTTGGCGGTGCGATAGCGCCAGGGCTCGGGAAAGAGGTCGCTGAGGTGCAGCAGGAAGTCGGTGGTGTCGAGGCGCAGTTCGCCGCCGCCGAGACTGCCGCTCAGGCTGCCGGTGACGCCGTCGGCAGCCGGCGCGCCGCGATAGGCGGCGAAGCCTACCCGCTCCAGGTTGGTCGCGTAGGTGAGGCGCTCACGCAGGGGCTTTTGCGGATAGAGATCGGCATTGAGATTACGCAGCTGGCCATGGGGCGCCAGGGCCTGGAGCGCCTGGGCCACCGGCGCTGGCAAGGGGGCGAGATCCCGCACCAGCCGTCCGGCCTGCCGGAGATCGAGCTGGTCGCCGCGCAGCTGCAGGTGCTGGGCATTGCTGTCGTAGGCCAGGGCATAGCGGCCTGCCAGGGGCTGGCCATCGAGTTGCGCCTGCAGCGCCAGCGCGCCCTGGTAGCGACCGGCGTCGGCCGCCTGTTGGGCAGCGTCCAGCGTCACTGCCGCCAGCCGTACCTCCGGGTGGTCGGCATAGGCAAGCGCAAGTTCCTTGGCCTTCAGCCGCAGATGGGACCGCTGCAGGCGGCCTTCCGCCCAGGCGAACCAGAGTTCGCCTTCGGCCTGGGCGCGCCGCAGTTGCCACTGCCGGGTCAGGTCCGCCGGCACCCAGCGGGACCAATCACTGGCAGGCAGGCTGACGTAGCCCTCCAGCGCACTGGCCCGCCAATCGTCCGGCCGTGGCTTGGCGCTGAAGCGGGCGGCCACCGTGCCGCCATCGGGCAGTCGGAAGCGACTCGCCAGCAGCAGGGCGCCGTCCAGTTGCCGGGACAGGCTGGCCTCGACGTACCTGAGGGTAACCGGCGACCCCTGCCGGGGGATCAGGCTGAGTTGGGTATCCAGCAGGCTGGCATGGTCCAGGCGCGCCAGGGTCTCGAGCAGCGGCCCCGCATCGAAGGGCTTGGCCGCCGCGGCACGCGGCGGCAGGCCGCGCAACTGCCACTGCCCCTGGGCATCTTCCTGCAACACCAGGTGGACGCCGTCGAGCTGTAGCGACTTGAGCCGCAGCTGGCGATGCCAGAGGCTGCCGAGCACATCGGGCACCACCTTGAGGTGATCGAGCTGCACGGTTCGTTCGCCCTGCCCCAGCGTGAGGTCACGCAGGATCAGCACCGGATTCCACAGCGCCCAGCGCCCTTCGAGGCGCCCCAGCCGCACCGGCTCGCCC
>CAUQPA010000502.1:0-3908 GCA_963519325.1 uncultured Pseudomonas sp.
CCTATCCCCTTCCCGAGGCCCAGCTCGATCGCTTCCTGATGCACGTCAAGATCGGCTACCCGGACGCCGCGGTGGAGCGCCGCATCCTGGCCCAGGCCCGGGGCGAGGCCCTGGACGGTGAAACCCTGCCGACCCAGCGCGTCACCCAGGCCGCCATCAACGCGGCGCGGCGCGAGGTCCTCGGGCTGTACATGGCCGACGCCGTGGAGGAGTACCTGATCCAGCTGATCATGGCGACCCGCACCCCGGGCCGCTTCGACCAGGACCTGGCGCACTGGATCACCTACGGCGCCAGTCCGCGCGGCTCCATCGCCCTGGATCGCTGCGCCCGCGCCCACGCCTGGCTGGCCGGGCGGGACTTCGTCAGTCCGGAGGACATCCAGGCGGTGGTCTTCGACGTGCTCCGCCATCGCATCATCCTGTCCTTCGAGGCGGAAGCCGCCGGCATCGACCATGACCGGGTGGTGCAACGCATCCTCGATCTGGTGGCCGTGGCCTGAGATGGCCGAGCGCAACGGCGTGACCCTGGGCCTGGCCGAGCTCATCGAGATGCGCCACCGGGTGGTCGAGGTGCAGCTGTTTTCCGCCGCCGGCCGACGCAGCCCGCTGATCGGCCTGCACCACTCGCGCCTGCGCGGTCGCGGCGTGGACTTCGACCAGGTCCGCGCCTACCAGCCGGGGGACGACGTGCGGGCCATCGACTGGCGGGTCACCGCCCGCACCCGCGAGCCCCATACCAAGCTGTTCCACGAAGAACGCGAGCGCCCGGTCTATCTGCTGCTGGAGCAGAGCCCGCGCACCTTCTTCGGCACCCGCCAGCAATTCAAGTCGGTCCTGGCCGGCCGCCTCGCCGCCCTGATCGGCTGGGCGGTGCTGGAGCACAACGACCGCATCGGCGGCATGATCTTCGGCGGCGAGCGCCTACATGAGGTACGGCCAAGGCGCAGCAAGCAGAATCTGCTGCGCTTCTTCGACCATCTGCTCAACGCCAACCGGGCGCTACAGGATCCGGCGCTGGCCCAGGTGCCGCGCATCAGTTTCAACCAGGTCCTGCGGCGTGCCCGCGAGGTACTGCGCCCCGGCAGCCTGGCCCTGGTGATCTGCGACGAGCGCAGCCTGGATGTGGCGACCGAACAGCATCTCACCCTGCTCTCCCGGCACAGCGACCTGGTCCTGCTGCCACTCTCCGACCCCCTCGACCATGAGTTGCCGCAGGCCGGCCTGCTGCGCTTCACCAGCGGCCAGGCCGAGGTCGAGCTGGACACCGACCGCGCCGACGTGCGCCAGGGGTACGCCGAACAGGCGGCGCAACGCCGCGAACGCTGGACGCAGCTCAGCCTGCGCCTGGGCATTCCGCTGTTGCCGCTGTCCACGGCGGACGATCTGGTCGAGCAGCTGCGCCATCTGCTGCGCCAGCACCGGCCGGGGTATACCTCGTGACTCCCGGCATGCCCAACCTGGATCCGCTCCGGCTGCCGCCGGAGGCGCCTTTCTGGCCACCAGCCCCGGGCTGGTGGCTGCTGGTGCTGGTCGTGGTGGCGCTGGCCTTCTTCCTGCGTCATCGCCACGGCCGGCGTCCGCTGCTGAGCGCGACCGTCGCCGAGCAGAGCCCGGAAGAGGACCTGCGCACCACCGCGCTGGCCGAACTGGAGCGCCTGCCCCGCCCCTATGGCGCCCCGGCCGGTCCCTGGCTGCAGGCTCTGAATGCCCTGCTCAAGCGCCTCTGCCGCGCCAGCTATCCGGACCAGATCAGCCAGACCCTCAGCGGCCGCGACTGGCTGGCCTTTCTCGATTCGCGCTGCCCGGCGGCCGGGCTGACGCGCTACATGATCCTGGTGGACGGCGGCTATCGCCCGGATCTCCGGCTCGAAGACCGGATCATCGACGGCCTGCAGGACGCCGTCGCCACCTGGATCCGCAAGCATGTTTGAATTCGCCTGGCCCTGGCTCTGGCTGCTGGCGCCGCTGCCCTGGCTGCTGCGCGCCCTGCTGCCGGCAGCGGACAGCGGCCAGGCGGCCCTGCGCGTCGACTTCCTCGGCGAACTCGAACACCTGGGCGGCCGCGTCAGCCGCACCGGGGGGCTCGCTGGCGCGCGTCGGCTGCTGCCCTATCTGCTGGGCTGGCTGCTGATCCTGGCGGCGGCGGCCCGTCCCCAGTGGGTGGGGCCACCCCAGCCGCTGGACGTCAGCGGACGCGACCTGCTGTTGGCGGTGGATATCTCCGGCTCGATGGATACCCCGGACATGCAGCTGGGCGACGAGAACGTCAGCCGCCTAACCCTGGTCAAGCAGTTGCTCGGTCGCTTCATCGACAGCCGCCGGGGTGACCGCGTCGGGCTGATCCTGTTCGGCTCCCAGGCCTATCTCCAGGCGCCGCTGACCGCCGACCGCCGTACGGTCCAGGCGCTGCTGGAGGAAGCCCAGATCGGCCTGGCCGGGCGCAACACCGCGGTGGGCGACGCCGTGGGCCTGGCGGTCAAGCACCTGCGCAAGCGTCCGGACAACAGCCGGACGCTGATCCTGGTCACCGACGGCGCCAGCAACGGCGGCGTGGTGACACCCGCCGTGGCGGCGACGCTGGCGGCCAGCGAGCGGGTCCGCGTCTATACCCTGGGCATCGGCGCCGAACCGGACGCCCTCGGCGCCGGCGCGACACCCAGCGACCTCGACGAACCCATGCTGCGCCACCTCGCCGAAGTCACCAACGGCGCCTACTTCCGGGTGAGATCCAGTGCCGAGCTGGCGGCGGTGTCCCGCCAGCTGGACCGCCTCGAACCCATCCGCCAGCAGCCCGACCAGGCGCGCCCCACCCGGGAGCTCTATGCCTGGCCGCTGGCCCTGGCGCTGCTGCTCGGCCTGGCGCTGGCGCTCGGTCGCCTGCCCTGGCCGGGGCGCTGGCGGCGTGGAGGCAAGGCGCCATGAGCGACTGGCTGCCGCTGTTCCTGCGCCCGGCCTGGCTGCTGGCGATCCTGCCGGTCGGCCTGGTGCTCTGGTCCTTGCGCCAACGCCGGCATCGCCATGGTCGCTGGCAGGCGCTCCTGCCCCCGGCCCTGCACCCCTGGTTGCTCAGCGACAGCGAACGCCAGCGCTCGCCACTCGGGCTGGTGCTGCTGGGCAGCGCCGGGCTGCTGGCCTGCCTGGCCCTGGCCGGCCCCAGCTGGCAGCAGGGCGAACAGCAGAACTTCCGCCGCAACGATCCGCTGGTGGTGCTGCTGGCCCTGACCCCGGAATTGCTCGCCACCGACGTCACCCCCAACCGGCTGCTGGCCGTGCAGCGCAAGCTGCAGGACCTGCTCAGGGCGCGCCAGGACGGGGAGACCGCCATCGTCGTCTATGCCGGCAGCGCCCATACCCTGGTACCACTGACGGACGACCGGGCGACCATGGACAACCTGCTCGCGGCCCTGCGTCCGTCGATCATGCCGGTGCCCGGCCAGCGCGCCGACCTGGGCATCGCCCAGGCGCTGGAGTTGCTCGGCCCGGCGCCCAGCCCCAGTGCCCGCCTGCTGCTGATCGCCAGCGACCTGGACGACCGGGAGCGCCTGGGTATCGATCAGCAGCTGCAGGGCCGCCTGCGCCAGCTGGCGATCCTCGGGCCGGGTACGCCCCAGGGGGCTCCCGTGGCCGCCGAAAGCGGCAACTATTTGAGCGATGCCGCAGGCGGCATCCGCATCGCACGCCTGAACGAGGGCCGCCTGCGAGACTTCGCCCGGGCCCTGGGCGGTCGCTACGAGCGCCTGCAGCGCGACGATGGCGACCTACGCCAGCTCGGCCTGCTGCAGCGGCCCGACGACGTCCGCGCTAGCGATGGCCAGGGCCCCTCCGGCTGGCGCGACCAGGGCTACCTGCTGCTCTTGCCCCTGCTGGTGCTGGTGGCCTGCGGCGCCCGCCGCGGCTGGCTGCTGTGC
>CAUQPA010000503.1:0-3896 GCA_963519325.1 uncultured Pseudomonas sp.
CCGGGGTGCTGCTGCCGGGAATGGTAGCGGCCACCGTGGGATGGGCCAGGCAGAACTGCAGGGCCGCGGCGCGGATGTCCACCCCGTGATCCTGGCAGACGCCCTCGATCAGCTCCACCTTGCGGCACAGCGCCGGCTCGGCCTCGGCATAGTTGTAGTGCTTGCCACCCGCCAACAGGCCCGAGTTGAAGGGGCCACCCACGACGATGCCCACACCGCGGCGTTCGCACTCGGGGAAGAGGGTATCCAGGGCTTCGCGATGGTCCAGCAGCGAATAGCGCCCGGCCAGCAGGAAGGCGTCGGGATCGCTCTGTTCCAGCGCCAGGCGGCAGGGCTCCACCAGGTTGACGCCCAGGCCCCAGCCCATGATCAGGCCTTCCTCACGCATCTCGGTGAGGGCCTTGGCCGCGCCCTGCATGGCCTGGGCGAAGTAGTCGCGCCAGGCCGGGCCGTGCTGGTCTTCGGAAAGGTCATGGATCCAGACCAGGTCGAGGCGGTCGGTCTTCAGCCGTTCCAGGCTGTCTTCGATGGAGCGGCGGGCCCCATCGGCGGAATAGTCGAGCACCCGCTTGAAGGGCAACTCGTTGACGAACGGCGGGGCGTTTTCCGGCTGGTCGGCGGGCTCCAGCAGCCGGCCGACCTTGCTGCAGAGCACGAAGTCGTCGCGCGGCTTGTCGGCCAGCACCTCGGCGAAGCGGCGCTCGGAAAGGCCGGCGCCATAGTGGGGCGAGGTGTCATAGAGGCGGATGCCGGCGTCCCAGGCCGCTTCGAGGGTCGCTCGGGCATCGGCCTCGCTGACCTCGCGGAACATGTTGCCCAGCGGGGCGCCGCCGAAACCGAGGGAGGGGATGTCGATACGCATGAGAGGTCTCCGGGTGGTGCGTGTCTGCATCCCGACCGACGTCAGCGTGGTCCTGTTCCCCTAGTCCGCCGGACGTAGCAAGGCCACCTCGGCGGCCGTCAGCGCACGATAGCTGCCCTCGGCCAGCGCCGGGTCCAGGGCCAGGGCGCCGATACGGTCGCGATGCAGGGCGACGACCTCGATGCCGAAGCGCCCGAACATGCGCTTGACCTGGTGATAGCGACCCTCGACCAGGGTCAGGTAGGCCTGGCGTTCGTCCAGCAGCTCCAGCTGCGCGGGCTGGGTGGTGAGGTCTTCGTAGGCGAAGTAGAGCCCCTCGGCGAAGGCCGTGACCAGCTGCGGCGGGATGATCTCGGCGGTGGTGACCCGATAGCGCTTGGTCTGCTTGTGGCGCGGATGACTCAGGCCGCGCGACCACTGGCCATCGTTGGTGAGCAGCAGCAGGCCGGTGGTGTTGAAATCCAGCCGCCCGGCCAGGTGCAGGTCGGCGCGCTCCTCCACGGCCAGGCAGTCCAGCACCGTGCGATGGCGAGCATCGACGGTGGCGCTCACGCAGCCGCGCGGCTTGTGCAGCATCAGGTAGCGCCCGCCGGGGCCATCCTGCAGCAGGCGGGCATCGGCCTCGATACGATCGAAGGCGAACACCTCCCGTTCGGCCTGCAGGGTGATGGCGCCGTTAACCCGCACTCGGCCTTCGGCGAGCAGGCGTCGGCCCAGTTGCCGGCCCAGTTCGGGCCTGTTACCCAGCCAGCGGTCCAGCCGCATCAGCGGGATTCGGCCGAGGCACCCGCCGCACAGGCCGGGCACAGGCAGCGCTGGTTGCGCTCTTCTTCCGGCAGGCGCGCCAGGGCGGCAGGGTCGACGGGCGTCCGCAGGCACCAGCAATCGTGGATCTCGCCACCGGTGGCCAGGCTGCATTGATTGCGCTGGCCACAGAGGGGGCAACGGGTAGGATCGAAAGGGGCGGGCGATGCGGCCATGGTGATCTCGTCGGGCGAAGCGGGCGGCAGAGTACCGGAAATTGCGACCTGGATAACGTCCGCTACGCTGGGGGTCTGCGTACTGTCGCATCCGGGGTGCAAGCTGCATCCTAGCTCCGATCGTCGGACCACCCGAGGAACCCATGACAATAACTGCTCTGCGTACCCTGATCCGTACCCTCATTCCCGGCACCCTGCTGGTCAGCCAGCTGGCGCTGGCCACCGAAGGCGATATCGGCCAGACCCTGGCCCGCCAGGCTGGCATTCCCTGGCCGGCGGTGATCGCCCACCGCGGCGCCTCCTTCGACGCGCCCGAGTCCACCGCCCCGGCCTACCTGGTGGCGCGGGAGCTCGGCGCCGACTATCTCGAGCTGGACCTGCAGCGCACCAAGGACGGTCAGCTCATTGCCCTGCACGACGACACCCTGGAGCGCACCACGGACGTCGCCAAGAAATTTCCGGAGCGCGCCAAGGCGCCGGTCAGCCAGTTCACCCTGGCCGAACTCAAGTCCCTTGACGCCGGCAGCTGGTTCAACCAGGCCCATCCCGACCGTGCCCGGCCGAAGTTCGCCGGACTCAGGATCCTCACCCTCGACGAGGTCATCGACATCGCCGAAGGCGGTCGCAACAAGCCGGGGCTGTACATCGAGACCAAGCAGCCCAAGCTGTTCCCCGGCATCGAGCGTGATCTCAAGGCCAAGCTGACCCAGCGCGGCTGGCTGGGCCAACCCAAGGCCGGCGCCACCGGCGTGGCGGCTATGCCCGGGCGTGTAATCCTGCAGACCTTCGAGAAGAGCAGCCTGGAACTGCTGCAGAAGGAAATGCCCAACACGCCGAAGATCCTGCTGCTGTGGCTGGGTGACGACTACATCCCGGCCAAGGCGGGACCGAGCTACGCCGACTCGGGCGAGGCGAGCAAGGCGGCCTACTATGCCAAGCAACAGGTGCGTTCCGAGGGTGACTTCACCGCCTGGCTCGAATGGGCCAAGGCCCATGGCGCCATCGGCATCGGGCCCTCGGCCGCCCTGGAAGAGGGTGGCGACCAGAGCTATGCCGACCTGGTGAAGCCCTGGATGAACGACGTGGCCCACGAACGCGGCCTGCTGGTGCATGCCTACACCGTGGACTCGGCGACGGACTTCGCTCGCCTGGCGCCCCGCGGCGTGGACGGTTTCTTCAGCAACCGCAGCGCCGAGTTGCTGAAGTTCTACGAGCGTCCTGCCAAGCAGGCGCCGGGGGCCCTGCTCAAGCAGCTCGGCTACTGAACCCGGGCGGGGAGGCCGGCCGGTCTCCCCCCTTCTCACTGGAAACCCTGCCATGTCCATCGAAGCCTTCAACGGTGCCAAGTTGGCGCTGCTCTGCGACGACCAGATCCTGGTCTATCAGCGTGACGACAAGCCGGACATTCCCTGGCCCGGCCTCTGGGACCTGCCCGGCGGCGGTCGCGAAGACGGGGAGACGCCCGCGCGCTGCGCCCTGCGCGAGCTGGAGGAGGAATTCGGCTTGGTGCTGGACGAGGCGCGGCTGACCTGGGGGCGGTGCTATCCCCCGCGCGAGCCAGGCCGCCTGCCCAGCTGGCTGTTCGCCGGCCGGCTGGATGGCGCCGAGATCGCCGCCATCCGCTTCGGCGACGAAGGCCAGGACTGGCGCCTGATGACCATCGCCGATTTCCTCGCCCATCCCCAGGGCGTGCCCCATCTGCAAGAACGCCTGCGCGACTACCTGGGCGCGCGTGAGGGTGGCGACGGGCGTCTCTTAATCCCGGCTGAATGAACGTGCGATAAGCGAGCAGGGGACAGGCACTCGGCTTAAGCTTTCTCCAGGCCCATCCGGGCCGTTCTGGAGATCTCCCATGCGCCATTTCCTCTTGGCGTCGCTCTGTGCCCTGACCTTCACCGGCTGCACCGTCTACGACACGTCCCCGCGCTACTACAGCCGTCCGGCGCCGCCCGCGGCGGTCTTCTACGGCACCCAGGCCTATCCGCCGACCGCGTTAATCGTGACGCCCTCTGGCTACGCATACTACTATCGGCCGCTACCGCCGCCCCCGCCGC
>CAUQPA010000504.1:0-3893 GCA_963519325.1 uncultured Pseudomonas sp.
GGTGATGAGACCGATCTGGGTAAAGGTCAGACCATAGCTATCCTTGAGCAGGGGATAGATGGAGGGCAGGACCGACTGGATCAGATCGTTGATCAGGTGGGCGAGGGCACAGGAGGCGAGGACTCCGGCCACCAGTGGCGAGGCGGCAGCGGGGAGGGGTGTCTCCCCTGGGGTGGCTGGAGAGGCAGAGGAAACGGCCATCTTGGTATTACCCTTATTATTTATGTCCAGCCGCTCACTGTGGCATCCTGTGTTATCGGAATCCAGTGCCAGTTACCGGATGTTTCCGGCAACCGAGCTCCAGCCCCGGCCCAAGGCCTGGCGCGGGCTCGCCGGCACCGACCACTCCTGTTAACGCGTTTTTGATGGCAGACCTCATGACAGCCAAAGATCCACTGCTTCTCGACCAGCAACTGTGCTTTTCTCTGTATTCGGCTTCGCTCGCCATGACGCAGCTGTACAAGCCATTACTGGAAAGCATGGGCCTGACCTTCCCGCAGTACCTGATCATGCTGGTGCTCTGGGAGCACGATGGCCTCACCCTCAAGGAATTGTCCAACCGGCTGCGGCAGGATTCGGGCGCCCTGACCCCGGTGGTCAAGCGGCTCGAGGCGGGCGGCCTGGTCACGCGGCGGCGCAGTGCGGAGGATGAGCGCAACCTGTCCATCGAACTCACCCCGGCCGGCCGCGCCCTGCGCAACCAGGCCAACGGCGTCAACAGCCGCGTCCGCGAGGTCTGCGCCCTGGGCGATGCCGGGCTGGATGATCTGCGGGAAACCCTGGTGATGCTGCGCAGCCGCCTGGACGAGGAAGGCGCGAGTTCCTGAACCATCGCCGGCCAGGCGGTTCCCATGGCTACAGCCGCCGGGGAATACGTATGACCTTCACCTACCAACCCGACCAGGATTACCTGCTCGTGGATCTCGAGAGTGGTCGCACCGCCGGCAAGTTGTTGCAGGGTGAGTTGCACATCGCCGACAGCTGCAAGGGTGAGGATCCGCGCACCTATGCGCGACTGCTGGACGAGACGCTACGCAGCACCCTGGGCGACGAAGTCGGTCAGCGCCAGGGCGATATCCTCACCCTGCGGCGGACCGGCATCGAATTGCGCCTGGTGCCCATGGCCGTCGCCTGCGATTAGCCGCTCAGGGCTGCGCGGCACTACCGCCGAAGAGCGCCTTGAACAGCCAGGCGACCAGCGCCACGTTGACCAGGGCCAGCAGGCAGAGCAGCCCCAGCACCGCCTGGGGACCCTGGTGCTCCAGCACATAGCCGCACAGCAGCGGCGTGGCAGCCTGGCCCAGCAGCGCGGGGCGCGCCATGCGTCCGAGGATCGCGGCGTACTCCGTCGGACTCCAGAGCGCCAACGGCAGGGTGCCGCGGATGATCGCCCGCAGGCCGTTGCCCGCCCCGAAGATCACCAGGCCTACCACCGTGACCCAGGCGACACTCGGCCCCAGCGTCACCAGAAGCAATCCGGCCGCCGTGCAGACCACCGAGGCCAGCGCCGTCCATAGCGGATGGCCGTTGCGATTGACGAGGTCGATGAGGCGTGAGCCCACCTGGCTCGGACCCAGGCAGGCACTCAGGGCCACTGCCGTCGCCAGCCCGTAGCCCAGACTCTGCAGCAGGGTGATCAGCTGGATGGAGATCGCCGTCATCAGCACGGCGCCCAGGGTGAAGAGGGCGCACAGCACCCCATAGAGCGCGCGATTCACCGGGGCTGCAGGCGCCGTCTGCAGCGGGCGCGGCGCCTGGGTGGCGATGACGGGCGCGGGCAGGGCGTGGCGGTACAGGGGCCAGATCGTCAGCAGCAGGACCGCGGCATAGGCCAGGCAGGCGCCGCGCCAACCGAGGTGGTTGACCAGCAGGGCGGCGATCGGCCAGGTGATGGCGGTACAGAAGCCCGACACCAGGGTGATGCCGGTGATCGCCGAACGGGCCTGGGCGCCGTAGCAGGTACCCAAGGTCGCGAACAGGGCATCATAGAGCCCGGCGGCCATGCCGATCCCAATGATCACCCAGGCCAGCAGGAACAGTGGCAGGTGCTGGGCACTGGCCATCAGGATCAGGCCCGCCGCCACACCCAGGCCGCTGAGGGACAGCAGGGTACGGCCGCCCTGGCGGGCAATCAGCCGTCCGCACGCCGGGGCGAGCAGCCCGGACACCAGCACGCCGAGGGAGAGGCCGCCATAGACCCACTGGCGGGACCAGCCGGTCTCCTGCACCACGGGATCGGCGAGCACCGCGAGGATGAAGAAGGAGCCACCCCAGACCAGAATCTGGCCGATGCCGAGCAGCAGGATCTGGAACGGGGATGCCTTGGGTGGAGCGGAGGCCATGGTCTGGGAAGTCGGCAGCTCAGTGAAGGCTGCGGACGTTAGCCCCAGTCGCCGCGCCGTGCAATCGTCCGATCTTTTTTCGGCGATGGCTTTTTGTCATCAAGCCGACATTTTGTCTGCCTAGTCTCTTCCGCTCGACCGTCTTCCTGCAGTGACGCCTCCATGCTCCGTTTCATCGCTCCGTTGCGCCGTTCCCTGGATCGTTCCTGGCTGAGATCGCTCAAGACCGGCCCACGGATGCTCTGCGCCTTCACCTTCGCCGCCATGCTGCTGGCCGGACTCGGTCTCTTCTCCCTGTGGGAGATGCAGCAACTGCGGCGCCAGGCGCTGATCATGGAGCAGCATTCCCTGCCCAGCATGGCCATCGCCGACGCCCTGGCGATCAACCTGGGCAAGCTGCGCAACCAGGCGTCGGTGGTGCTGCTCAACGCCGAGGATCCGGGCGCCGTGGCCATGAGCCGGATCACCCTGGAACAGCTGGTCAACGAGACCGACCAACTGTTCCGCGACTACGAACCGGTGATCGCCGAGGCCACCGAAGCCGATTCGGTCAAGGCCCTGCACGGGGCCTACCTGCCCTTCGTCGCCGGGCTGCGCCAGGAAGTGCAGCTGATCGAGCAGCAACAGCTCGCGGCGGCACGGGTGCAGCTGGATACCGTGGTCACCCTGCAGGGTGACCTGATGGACATGCAGGTCCAGTTGCTGCGTGAACTGAACAAGCAGGGCGCGGCCCAGGCCAAGGCGCGGGCGGAAACCCAGTTCGCCCAGGCCCGGGCCATCGTCTGGTCGGCCATCGGCGGCGCCGTCGTGCTGTTGCTGTTGCTGGCCTGGCGGCTGACGCGCAGCGTGGTGCAGCCCCTGCGCCAGGCGCTGGACATCTCCACCGGCATCGCGGCGGGTGACCTGCGCCAGAGGATCCAGGCCCGCGGTCGCGACGAAGCGGCCATGCTGCTGCTGGCGCTCGAACGCATGCAGGGCAACCTGCGCGAGGTGTTGGCCCATACCGGCAATGCCTCCGAGCAACTGGCCTCGGCCTCGACCCAGATGAGCGCTGTGATGGATGACAGCTGCCGCAACCTGGAACGCCAGACGGCCGACATCCAGCAGGCGGCGATCGCGGTGACCCAGCTCAACCAGGCGGTGCAGGCGGTGTGCGAGCACGCGACGTCCACCTCCGCCGAATCCCGTCGCTGCGTCGATCAGGCCAAGCAGGGCCAGGCGCAGGTCCAGCAGACCCTGGTGGCCATCACCCAGCTGGTCGGCAACGTCGACGAAGCCGCTACCCAGGCGGACCACCTGGCCGCGCAGTCCAAGGGCATCAGCAAGATGCTCGACGTGATTCGCACCGTGGCCGAGCAGACCAACCTGTTGGCCCTCAACGCCGCCATCGAGGCGGCTCGCGCCGGGGATGCGGGGCGCGGCTTCGCCGTGGTGGCGGACGAGGTGCGCGGCCTGGCCCGGCGGACCGGCGATTCCACCCGGGAGATCGAAGGCCTGATCGACGGGGTGCAACAGGTCAGCGAAAAGACCGTGGCGGCGCTCGACCAGAGC
>CAUQPA010000505.1:0-3873 GCA_963519325.1 uncultured Pseudomonas sp.
CCTCGGCACCACCCAGCAAATAAATCTCCAGGATCTTCAGCGGGCCGAGGAAGCGTCCCACGGTATCGAGCAGCCGCCCCGGATACAGGGAGACCACCAGCACCACCAGGAAATACACCAGGCTGTAGAGGAACAGCGGGATGGGCCCACTGCCCAGCAACGGCGCGACGCCGACCTCGAAGGACACGGTAGCGGTGCGCGGCGTGGCGAACAGCGGTCCCACCGACAGGTAGCAGACGATGGCGAGCGTTCGGGCCGCGGTCCGCCCCAGCGGCTTGCTCAGGGCATCCATACCACCGCCCACCCGCGCCAGGGCGATCAGGGTCAGTACCGGTAGGCCGACCGCGGTCAGCAGGAAGCCCAGGGCGGCGCTCCAGACGTGCTCACCGGCCTGGAGGCCGACGATGGGAGGAAAGATGATGTTGCCCGCACCGACGAACAACGCGAACGTCATGAATCCGAGGGCCAGGACGTCCCGGCTTTGTAGAGCTTTCATGGAAGGCAGTACCAGCAATGAGGAAAACGGAGCAGCCCGCCCTCATGGGAGCAGGTCTTGGTGGGGCCACGGGGTGACCATTGGAGCGGAAGGTTGCCATCCTAACGAATTGCCGGCGAAAAGGCAGCCGGCAGGCGATGAGGCGTCTTGGCGGCGCCCATGAAAAAGGCCGCCCGGAGGCGGCCTTTTCCAGAGTCGATCAGGCTCAGGCCTTCTTGACTTCCCAACCGGTCAGCTCGGCCAGGGCCTTGCCGATGTCGGCCAGGGAACGCACGGTCTTCACACCAGCGTCCTGCAGGGCGGCGAACTTCTCGTCCGCAGTGCCCTTGCCGCCGGAGATGATGGCACCGGCGTGGCCCATGCGCTTGCCGGGCGGAGCAGTGACGCCCGCGATGTAGGACACCACCGGCTTGGTCACGTTGGCCTTGATGTAGGCCGCGGCTTCTTCCTCGGCGCTGCCGCCGATCTCACCGATCATCACGATGGCTTCGGTCTTCGGATCTTCCTGGAACAGCTTCAGGATATCGATGAAGTTCGAGCCCGGGATGGGGTCGCCGCCGATGCCCACGCAGGTGGACTGGCCGAAGCCGGCGTCGGTGGTCTGCTTCACGGCTTCATAGGTCAGGGTGCCGGAACGCGACACGATACCGACCTTGCCCGGCAGGTGAATGTGACCGGGCATGATGCCGATCTTGCACTCGCCGGGGGTGATGACGCCGGGGCAGTTCGGGCCGATCAGGCGTACGCCCAGTTCGTCGCACTTCACCTTGGCATCCAGCATGTCGAGGGTGGGAATACCCTCGGTGATGCAGACGATCAGCTTGATGCCGCCGAAGGCCGCTTCCAGGATGGAGTCCTTGCAGAAGGGAGCCGGAACGTAGATCACCGAGGCGTCGGCGCCGGTGGCGTCCACGGCTTCCTTGACGGTGTTGAACACCGGCAGGCCGAGGTGGGTGCTGCCGCCCTTGCCGGGGGTCACGCCGCCGACCATCTGGGTGCCGTAGGCGATGGCCTGTTCGGAGTGGAAGGTACCCTGGCTACCGGTGAAGCCCTGGCAGATGACCTTGGTGTCTTTGTTGATCAGGACGCTCATTACTTACCCTCCGCGGCCTTGACGACCTGCTGGGCAGCGTCGGTCAGGCTGGTTGCCGCGATGATGTTCAGGCCGCTTTCGGCCAGGACCTTGGCACCGAGTTCGGCGTTGTTGCCTTCGAGGCGAACCACGACCGGCACCTTCACGCCGACTTCCTTCACGGCACCGATGATGCCTTCGGCGATCATGTCGCAGCGCACGATGCCACCGAAGATGTTCACCAGAACGGCCTTCACGTTGCTATCGGACAGGATGATCTTGAAGGCTTCGGTCACGCGCTCTTTGGTCGCGCCGCCGCCGACGTCCAGGAAGTTGGCCGGCTTGCCGCCGTGCAGGTTGACGATGTCCATGGTACCCATGGCCAGACCGGCACCGTTGACCATGCAGCCGATGCTGCCTTCCAGGGCCACGTAGTTCAGTTCCCACTTCTGCGCATGGGCTTCACGGGCGTCGTCCTGCGACGGGTCGTGGAAGGCGCGCAGCTTGGGCTGACGGTAGATGGCATTGCTGTCGATGTTGATCTTGGCATCCAGGCAGTGCAGGTTGCCGTCCTTCTTGATCACCAGCGGGTTCACTTCCAGCAGCGCCAGGTCGTAGTCCTGGAACAGCTTGGCCAGACCGACGAAGATCTGGGTGAACTGCTTGATCTGGTCACCTTTCAGGCCCAGCTGGAAGGCCAGGTCGCGACCCTGATAGGGCTGAGCGCCCACCAGCGGATCGATGGTGGCCTTGAGAATCTTCTCCGGAGTGTCGTGCGCGACCTTCTCGATGTCCACGCCACCTTCGGTGGAGGCCATGAACACGATGCGGCGGCTGGAACGATCGACCACGGCGCCCAGATAGAGCTCCTTGTCGATGTCGGTGCAGGATTCAACCAGGATCTTGCTGACCGGCTGACCGTTGGCGTCGGTCTGGTAGGTCACCAGACGCTGGCCCAGCCACTTGGCGGCGAATTCCTTGGCTTCTTCCTTGCTCTTGACCAGCTTCACGCCACCGGCCTTGCCACGGCCACCGGCGTGTACCTGGGCCTTGACGACCCACTCGTCGCCGCCGATACGGCCGCAAGCCTCGTAGGCCTCCTGGGGGGTGTCGACAGCGTAGCCTTTGGAAACGGGCAGGCCGTATTCAGCGAACAGCTGCTTACCCTGATACTCGTGGAGATTCATGCTTGTCTACCGTCTTCGTTGGGTATTGCGCATTCGACGCTGTGCGTTCTCCGAGCCGTCCTCCGGACGGTCGCGGGCACCGCGCCACCTGTGACCCCTGCCGCGCAAGGGTCCGGAGCGTCTTCCAGCGGTGGAGCCCTGCGGCTCCACGGCGGTCGACGACCCCGTGGTTCCGTAAATCTCTTACCGCTTCTTGCGATTCACTGCGTGGATCGCATGACCGTTCACCGCCAGGGCCGCTTCGTGCAGCGCCTCGGACAGCGTCGGGTGCGAGAACACCATCATGCCCAGGTCTTCAGCGCTGGAGCCGAATTCCATGGCGATGGCGCCTTGCTGCACCAGCTCCGCCGCGCTCGGGCCGACCACATGGACGCCCAGGACGCGATCGGTCTTGGCATCGGCCACGACCTTGACGAAGCCGGCGGTGTCGTTGGCCGCCAGGGCACGACCGCTGACCGCGAAGGGGAAGGTGCCGACGTTGACTTCGACGCCTTCGGCCTTCAGGGCCTGCTCGGTCTTGCCGACCCAGGCGATTTCCGGGTGGGTGTAGATCACCGAGGGCACCAGGTCATAGTTCATCTGCGCCTTGTGGCCAGCGATGCGCTCGGCGACCATCACGCCCTCTTCCGAGGCCTTGTGGGCCAGCATCAGACCGCGTACGCAGTCACCGATGGCGAACACGCCCGGCACGCTGGTGGCGCAGTAGTCGTCGACGTAAATGTAGCCACGCTCGTCGCTTTCCACGCCGCTGTCGGACGCCAGCAAGTCGGTGGTGACCGGACGCCGGCCCACGGCGACGATCAGGCGATCGAAGGTGATCTGCTTCTCTTCACCGCCTTCGGTGTAGTTGACGGTGACTTCTTCACCGTTGACCTGGGAGCCGGTCACCCGGGCACCCAGACGGATGTCCAGACCCTGCTTGGAGAGGATCTTGTAGGCTTCCTTGGACACCTGGTCATCGGCGGCCACCAGGAACTTGTCCAGGGCTTCCAGCACGGTGACTTCGGCACCCAGGCGAGCCCAGACCGAACCCAGTTCCAGGCCGATGACGCCGGCACCGATCACGCCCAGACGCTTGGGCACGCTCTGGAATTCCAGGGCGCCGGTGGAGTCGACGA
>CAUQPA010000506.1:0-3871 GCA_963519325.1 uncultured Pseudomonas sp.
TCAGGATCGGCATCTTGAAGCGCTCGGCCATTTCCATCAGGCGGCAGGCCTTGCGATAGCCTTCCGGACGGGGCATGCCGAAGTTGCGGCGGACCTTCTCGCGGACCTCACGGCCCTTCTGGTGGCCGATGACCATCACCGGGCGACCGTCCAGGCGGGCGATGCCGCCAACGATGGCCGGGTCGTCGGCGAAGTGACGGTCACCATGCAGTTCCTCGAAGTCGCTGAACAGGTAGCCGATGTAGTCGAGGGTGTAGGGCCGCAGCGGATGCCGCGCCAGGCGGGCGACCTGCCAGCTGGAGAGGTCGCTGAAGATGCTCTTGGTGAGCGCCTGGCTCTTCTCCTGCAACCGGGCGATCTCGTCACTGATGTTCAGCGCATTGTCGTTACCGACCAGTCGAAGTTCTTCGATCTTGGCCTGGAGATCGGCGATAGGCTGTTCGAAATCGAGATAGTTCGGGTTCATGGGCATCCGTTATTGCAATCTAGAGCCAAGGGCCGGGGCGCCTACCTTAAGGGATCGGACGGGACAGGTCGAGACTCCTGCCGCGTCACCGGCGCCCGCCGCTGGCGAGGGTTGGGACGGAGCGCACGAGGCGCTCGGACTTAACGATAGTTGAGAAAGACGTTCTCCCTGCCGAACTGGTCACGCAGGGTTTGAATCAGGCCGTCGGCGGGGTCGATCCGGTAGTTCTCGCCGAACTGCAGCAGGGCCCGCGCACTGGGGCCCTGGTAGTCGATGGTGACTGGACAGGCGCCGCGATGACGACCACACAATTCCCCCAGCCAGCGCAGCCGGTCGCCGGCCAGCGCCTCGCTGCGCACGGCGATCCTCAGGCTTTCCGCCAGGGCGGTGCGCGCCTCTTCCAGACCCAGCACGCGCTTGGCGCGCAGGCGCAGGCCACCGGAGAAGTCGTCCTGGCTGACCTCGCCCTCGACGATCACCAGGGCATCGGTCTGCAGCAGCGCCTGGGCGGCATTGAAGGCCTCGGCGAACAGCGAGGCCTCGATGCGCCCGGAGCGGTCGTCCAGGGTGACGAAGCCCATCTTGTCGCCGCGCTTGTTCTTCATCACCCGCAGGTTGACGATCAGCCCGGCCACCGTCTGGGTCTCGCGCGACGGCTTGAGGTCGACGATGCGCTGGCGCGCCAGGCGGCGTACCTCGCCTTCGTATTCCTCGATGGGGTGACCGGTCAGGTACAGCCCCAGGGTCTCCTTCTCGCCGCGCAGGCGCTCCTTGAGGTTGAGCTCCCGGGCACGGCGGTGGTTGGCGTAGACGTCGGCTTCGGGCTCGGCGAAGACCCCGCCGAAGAGGTCGACGTGGCCGCTGTTGTGGCTGCGGGCGGTCTGCTCGGCCGAGGCGATGGCCTCTTCCATGGCCGCCAGCAGCACGGCGCGATTCTGGTCGATGGTCGCCTGGTAGGCCTTGAGCTCGTCGTGGTAGTGCGGCCCGAGACGATCCAGGGCACCGGAGCGGATCAGGGCTTCCAGAGTGCGCTTGTTGATGCGCTTGAGGTCGACCCGGGCGCAGAAATCGAACAGATCCTTGAACGGCCCCTCCGCCCGCGCCTCGACGATGGCCTCCACCGGACCCTCGCCAACGCCCTTGATGGCGCCCAGGCCATAGACGATGCGCCCGCCGTCGTTCACGGTGAACTTGAACTCGGAGATGTTCACGTCCGGCGTATCGATGCGCAGCTTCATGTGGCGGCATTCCTCGATGAGGATCACCACCTTGTCGGTGTTGTGCATGTCCGCCGACAGCACCGCCGCCATGAAGGGCGCCGGATAGTGGGTCTTCAGCCAGGCGGTCTGATAGGAGACCAGGCCATAGGCCGCGGAGTGCGACTTGTTGAAGCCGTAACCGGCGAATTTCTCTACCAGGTCGAAGATGTTGCCCGCCAGATCGCCATCGATGCCGTTGTTGGCGCAACCCTCGATGAAGCCGCCGCGCTGCTTGGCCATCTCCTCGGGCTTCTTCTTGCCCATGGCGCGGCGCAGCATGTCCGCCTGGCCCAGGGTGTAGCCGCCCATGACCTGGGCGATCTGCATCACCTGTTCCTGGTAGAGGATGATGCCGTAGGTGGGCGCCAGCACCGGCTGCAGCCCGTCGTACTGGTAGTCCGGGTGCGGATAGGCCAGCTCGGCGCGGCCGTGCTTGCGGTTGATGAAGTCATCCACCATGCCCGACTGCAACGGACCGGGACGGAACAGCGCCACCAGGGCGATGAGGTCTTCCAGGCAGTCGGGCTTGAGCTTCTTGATCAGCTCCTTCATGCCGCGGGATTCCAGCTGGAAGACCGCAGTGGTCTCGGCCTTCTGCAGCAGGGCGTAGGTCGGCTTGTCGTCCAGCGGGATGAAGTCGATATTGAGCGGTTCGCGCCCTTCCGCCTCTTCCGTGCGGTTGATGGTCTCCAGCGCCCACTTGATGATGGTCAGCGTACGCAGACCGAGGAAGTCGAACTTCACCAGGCCGGCCTGCTCGACGTCGTCCTTGTCGAACTGGGTCACCAGGCCATTGCCGTCCTCGTCGCAGGCGATGGGCGAAAAATCAGTCAACTTGGTCGGCGCGATCACCACGCCCCCCGCGTGCTTGCCGGTACCCCGGGTGATGCCCTCGAGCTTCAGGGCCATGTCCCAGATTTCCTTGGCGTCCTCGTCGGTCGCCAGGAAGTCGCGCAGCGGCTCCTCCTGCTCATAGGCCTTCTGCAGGGTCATGCCCACTTCGAAGGGAATCATCTTCGACAGGCGATCGGCCAGGCCATAGGACTTGCCCTGTACCCGCGCCACGTCGCGCACCACGGCCTTGGCCGCCATGGTGCCGAAGGTGATGATCTGGCTCACCGCCTCGCGACCGTACATGTCGGCCACGTATTCGATCACCCGGTCGCGACCGTCCATGCAGAAGTCGACGTCGAAGTCGGGCATGGAGATCCGTTCGGGATTGAGGAAGCGCTCGAACAGCAGGTCGTAGGCCAGCGGATCGAGGTCGGTGATCTTCAGCACATAGGCCACCAGGGAACCGGCACCCGAGCCCCGACCGGGGCCCACCGGCACGCCGTTGTTCTTCGCCCACTTGATGAAGTCCATCACGATGAGGAAGTAACCGGGGAAGCCCATCTGGATGATGATGTCGAGCTCGAAGTTGAGCCGGTCGACGTACTCCTGGCGCTTTTCTTCGTAGTTGGGCGTGGTCTCGCGCGGCCAGAGCACCGCCAGGCGCTCCTCCAGGCCCTCGAAGGAGACATGGCGCAGGTAGTCGTTGATGGTCATCCCGTTGGGAATCGGGAAGTTGGGCAGGAAGTACTTGCCCAGCTGGATCTCGATGTTGCAGCGCTTGGCGATCTCGACGGTGTTTTCCAGCGCCTCGGGCAGGTCGCTGAACAGCTCGGCCATCTCGGCCGCCGACTTCAGGTACTGCTGGTCGCTGTACTTGCGCTCGCGGCGCGGATCGTCCAGCGGACGGCCTTCGCCGATGCAGACGCGGGTCTCGTGGGCCTCGAAGTCCTCGGGCTTGAGGAAGCGCACGTCGTTGGTGGCCACCAGGGCGCCGCCGCAGCGGTCCGCCAGGGCCACGGCGGCATGCAGGTGCTCTTCGTCGCCAGCCCGCTCGGTACGCTGCACCTCCAGGTAGAAGCGCTCCTGGAAGACCTGCTGCCATTCCTCGAACAGCTGATCGGCCAGGGCCAGGTCGCCTTCGAGCAAGGCCAGGCCGATCTCGCCTTCCTTGGCGCCGGACAGGGCGATCAGGCCCTCGCTGGCGTCCTTCACCCAGTCGCGCTGGATGACGATCTGGCCGTCGCTCTGCCCTTCCTGGAAACCGCGGGACAACAGCTCGGTCAGGTTGCGATAGCCCTTGGCATTCATCACC
>CAUQPA010000507.1:0-3852 GCA_963519325.1 uncultured Pseudomonas sp.
CCATTCCGCCGACCGCCGACCAGTTGCTGGCGGCGGCCAAGGCCGCCCCGCTGGCGGATGCGCCCGTTGCTCCGCAGGATAGCGCCGCCGAGCGCGCCCTCGACGATCTGCTGCAGACCCGCAGCGCGCGGGTCACCCAGGGCCTGACAGTGCGCAGCAACGACAACGAACGCGGCCTCGGCAAGCTCACCGACGTGGAAGCGCCGCTGGAGATCGACTTCCCGCTGGGCGATGTGCGCCTGGCCGTGCGGGTCACCCCGGTCAGCCTGACTGCCGGCAGTGTCGGCAGCGACGCCCGCAGTCGCTTCGGTGGCGGCCCGGCCGCTACCCAGGCCGCGCCAGATGCTTCGCCGGGCAGCCAGAGCGACAGCGGCGTGGGCCTGGCGGTGGCCTACAGCGATCCCCAGCTCGGCCTCAAGGCCGACGCCGGCACCACGCCCCTGGGCTTTCTCTATGCCAGTCCGGTGGGCGGGGTGAGCCTGGAGCGACCGCTGACCGACCACAGCCGCTACAGCCTCTCGGCCTCGCGCCGGGCGGTGATCGACAGCCTGACCTCCTTTGCCGGCAGCGAAGACGCCCGCACCGGCCAGCAATGGGGTGGCGTGACCGCCAATGGCGTGCGCGGCCAGCTCGGCTACGACGACAGCCAGTTCGGTGCCTATGCCTATGCCTCCTGGTACCGACTGCTGGGCAACCATGTCGCCGACAACAGCCGTACCGAGCTGGGCACCGGGCTGTACCGCTACCTGATCAACAGCGAAGACAGTCGCCTGACCCTGGGCCTGTCGTTCACCGGCATCGCCTACGACAACAACCAGGCCTTCTTCACCTATGGCCATGGCGGCTACTTCAGTCCGCAGCGCTTCTATGCTTTAGGCGTCCCCCTGACCTGGTCGCAGCGCACCGATCGCTGGACCTGGCAGCTGCGCGGCGCGGTGGGCCTGCAACGCATCGAGCAGGACGGCGCCGACTTCTACCCGACCGACGCCCGCCTGCAGGCCGCGGCGAGCCAGGCGCTCGGCGCCCCGGCGGTCTATGGCGGCCAGAGCAAGACCAGTCTCGGCTACAGCCTCTACGGCGCCACCGAATACCAGCTCGGTCGCCAGCTGTTCGTCGGCGGCAACCTCGGCGTCGACAACGGTCGCGATTTCCAACAGCTCAATGGCGGCGTCTATCTGCGCTATGCGCTGGAACCCCAGGACCGTGCACTCGCCCTGCCGGTCAGTCCCTATCGTTCCCCCTACGACAACTGATTCACGGAGCTCCCATGGCAGCCAGTCTCCTCACCGGCCTTACCATTCTCATGATCGGCGACAGCCACCTGGCCACCCCCGACTACCTGATCGGTGCCCTGCAAGACAGCCTGGTGCAGCAGGGCGCCAAGGTGCACACCCTGGGTATCTGCGGCACCAACGCCGGCGACTGGCTCAAGGTCACCCCCGGCACCTGCGGTGGCGCCGAGCGGCGCAATGGCGACAAGGCCGTGGTGCTCGGTGGCAAGGCCACCACCCAGCCGATCAATGAACTCATCGCCGCCGACAAGCCCGATCTGGTGCTGATCGTCATGGGCGACACCATGGCCAGCTACACCAATCCCAGTTTTCCCAAGACCTGGGTCTGGCAGCAGACCACCAGCCTGACCAAGGCCATCGCCGCCAACAAGACCCACTGCGCCTGGGTCGGTCCGACCTGGGGCACCGAGGGCGGCAAGTACGGCAAGACCTTCGAGCGGGTCAAGCTGATGTCCGGCTTCCTCGCCAGCAACGTCGCGCCCTGCAGCTACATCGATTCCCTGAGCTTCGCCAAGCCCGGCCAGTGGGCCACCATCGACGGCCAGCACCTGACCGGTCCGGGCTACAAGTCCTGGAGTTCGGCCATCGTCGACGCCCTGAACAAGCTGCCTGCCGACAAGCTCAAGGGAGCCGCCCAGTGAAGGCCCTGCTGCTGCTCGGTCTGCTGGTGGGCGGGGTCGCCCAGGCCGAGGTGTCCCTCTACCCCACCGGCCCCAGCGAGGATTCGGCCTTCCTCCGCTTCGTCAACGCCGGCAGCCAGCCCCTGGCGCTCCAGGCCTCCGGCTCCGCCGCGCGGCTGCAGCTGGAGGCCGCCCAGCCGGTCTCCAGCTACCTGACCGTGCCGGCGACCAAGGCGATCCAGGGCGAACTGGTCCAGGGCACGGCCAAGGCTCCGCTGGAGCTGACCGTGGCCGCCGGGGAATTCGCCACCCTGGTCGTCCTGCCCGGATCGCCGCTGGTACAGCGCGTGGTGCGCGAGCAGCCGGATGATTTCAACGCGCTCAAGGCCTCGCTGGCCTTCTACAGCCTGGATCCGCAGTGCGCGGCCGCGGGTCTGCAGGCCGCCGGCCGCAATGCCGAGATCTTCAAGGACGTCGCCGACGGCACCCTGCAGCGCCGCAGCCTGAACGCCGTGGCGCTCAAGGTGCAGCTGACCTGCGCCGGCAAGGCCGCAGGCGAGCCGCTGGACCTGGGTGAACTCAAGGCCGGCGAGCGCTACAGCGTCCTGCTGTTGCCAGGTGCCAGCGGTCCGCGCCTGCTCGCCACCCAGGACAGCGTCGCCCACTAAGGATCGCTTCTCGATGGTCTTCGCCTCGCTGGAATTCCTCACCCTCTTCCTGCCACTGTTCCTGCTGGTCTACGCCCTGGCGCGGCCCGGCGGGCGCAATGGGGTATTGCTGGTGGGCAGCTGGCTGTTCTATGGCTGGCTGAGTCCGCTGTTCCTGCTGCTGCACATGGCCCTGGCCTTGCTGGCCTGGGTCGGCGGCCTGCTGGTGGACCGCGCGGCGGAAGGCTCGAAGACCCGTCTGCGCCTGCTCGCCGGGCTGATCGTGCTCAACCTGGCGGTGCTCTGCTGGTACAAGTACGCCAACATCGTCGCCGCCACCTGGAGCCAGGTGCTGGTGACCGCCGGCGCCCTGCCGCTGGACTGGCAGAAGGTGGCCCTGCCGGCCGGGCTGTCCTTCATCGTGCTGCAGGCCATCTCCTACCTGGTGGACGTCCATCGCCACGTGGTGCCGGTGGAGCGCAGCTTCGTCAACTACGCCACCTACATCTCCATGTTCGGCCACTCCATCGCCGGGCCGATCATCCGCTACGACTGGGTGCGCCGCGAACTCAACCAGCGCTGGTTCAACCGCGAGAACTTCGCCCTCGGCGCCCGTCGCTTCATGATCGGCCTGTGCATGAAGGTGCTGGTGGCCGATACCCTGTCCCCGCTGGTGGACGTGGCCTTCCACCTGGAGCAGCCCTCCTTCGTCGATGCCTGGATCGGCTGCCTGGCCTATTCGCTGCAGCTGTTCTTCGACTTCGCCGGCTACAGCGCCATGGCCATCGGCCTGGGGCTGATGCTGGGCTTCCACTTCCCGGAAAACTTCAACCGGCCCTATCTCGCCCGCAGCATCCAGGACTTCTGGCGGCGCTGGCACCTGTCGCTGTCCAGCTGGCTGCGCGACTACCTCTACATCGCCCTGGGCGGCAACCGCGGCGGGCGCTGGCGCACCTACCGCAACCTCTTCCTGACCATGGCCATCGCCGGTCTCTGGCACGGCGGCGACAGCTGGAACTACCTGCTCTGGGGCATGCTGCACGGCCTGGCGCTGTGCCTTGACCGGCTCTGGGACGAACTGGGCGGCCGCCCGCTGCCGCGGCCCCTGGCCCACGGCCTGACCCTGCTGTTCGTGGCCCTGGCCTGGACGCTGTTCCGCGCGCCGGATTTCGCCACGGCGCTGTCGCTGTACGCCGGCCAGTTCGGTCTGCACGGCTTCGCCCTCGGCGATGCCCTGGCCGTCACCTTGAGACCCGCCCATGGCCTGGCCGCCCTGCTCGGCGTGGCCTGCGT
>CAUQPA010000508.1:0-3850 GCA_963519325.1 uncultured Pseudomonas sp.
GCCTAGATGGCGCCCCCCAGACCCTGGAGGAGAATCTGCGCCGCCTCGCCGGGGTACCGCTGGACTTCGCCCCGGGCAGCGCCTGGCGCTATTCCCTGGGGCTGGATGTCATGGGGGGCGTCCTCGCTGCCGCCACCGGCCTGCCGCTGCCGGCGGTGGTCCAGCGCGAGGTGTCTGCGCCGCTGGCGTTGCGGGATCTGAGCTTCCACGTCGCCGACGCGACGCGCCTGGCCACTGCCTATCGCGACGGCTATCCACGCCCCGAGCCGATGAGTGAACCCTACCTGTTGCCCATGCCCACCGGCGGCATCCTCTACTCGCCCGCGCGAGCCCTGGCGGCCAGCGCCTTTCCGTCTGGCGGCGGGGGCATGCAGGGCAGCGCCAGCGACTACCTGACCTTCCTCGAGGCGCTGCGCCAGGGCAAATTGCTGTCGCCGGCCCAGCAGCGGCTGGTCATGGAGGACCAGATCCCGCACCTGCAACGCGAGGATGCGCCCGGCTGGGGCTTCAGCCTGGGGGCGGGGGTGTTGCGCGATCCACGGCTGGCGAATACCCCGCAAAGCGTTGGCACGCTGCAATGGGGCGGCGTCTACGGCAATGCCTGGTTCATCGATCCCGCCCGCGAACTGAGCGTGGTGATCCTGACCAATACCGCCATCGCCGGCATGACGGGCCCCTTCCCCGACGCCATCCGCGACGCCCTCTACAGGGACTGACCGCTAGCCAAGCGGGTCTGCAGGACGCGCAGCTGCTCCTGCAGGTCGGCATGCTCGCGCTGTAGGGCCTGGTAGTCGTCGGTGACGGCGTCGGTATCGATGAACACCTGCTCGATGAATTCCTTTTCCACCAGGGTGCGCGACAACTTCGCCTGCTCTTCCTCGAGACGCTCGCGCAGGGTTTCCAGCTCCTGCTGCAGGGGGTCGTCCGCGCCGGCCGGCGCGGTGGCTGCCGGACCGAGCGGCGGCTGCCGGAGGCGCTCCAGCTCCTCTTCCAGGCGTGCCACCGTCGCACCGAGGTCATCGCGCTCCCGCCGCGTCTCCACCAGGCTCGCCTGCAGGCGATCGTGTTCGAGACTCAGGCGCTGCAACTTGGCTTCGGCGCCGCGCAACTCGCGATTCTGCCCGTGCAGATTGGTGACCAGCTTGTGCGCCCGATCCAGCTTGGACTTGAGGTCGTCCAGCTTGAACTCCAGGTCTTCCCGGTGGGACAGCAGCTCGTCGATCTGCGGCTGATGGGTCTTTTTCCAGTCCGGGTAGGCCGCGCCATCGACGTCGTCGAGCCTGCCCACCAGTTCGAGGCTGTCGCTCATGGCCCGCTCCAGCGGCAGTACCGCCTGCCGCTGGACGTCTGCGATCAGCCCCGCTGCTGCCTGCGCCGGGCTCGCCGCTCCCTGCGTGGCGCCGGCATCCGCGCCAGCCTCGTCAGCCTGCGGGAAGAGCCGGCGCCAGAGCAGGATCAGCACCAGCCCGATGAGCAGGACGTTGGCCAGGGTGACCAACAGGAACCCCCACTCGATGAACCGGGAATCCGTCATGCCGCCTAGCTCAGCAGGAAGGCGATGAAGCCGTCGCCGAGGCCGGGAAAGGACAGACTGAAATCCGCGCGTCCATTGTTCTGCCGCCACAGGCTATAGAGCTTTTCGAAGGGTTTCTGCACGAGATGGCTGGTGCTGAGCACCAGCGGTTGCCCACCCATGCCGGTGGCGATCATGCCGCTGAGATCTGCCAGGAAGGCCGCCGCGTTCTCGTAGATCTCCCGGCTCAAGGTCGCGCTGGCGATGGCGGCGTGGATGGCCGCCGGTGAAAGGCCGGCCAGCGAGCCACCGAGGATGCAGGCCGCATTCAGATCCAGCAGGCACACGGCCTCCAGCGCCCGGCTCTGTGGCGGGCCATAGATGCCGATCACATAGGGCAAGGCCAGGCGATCCACCGGGATCGGCGCCATGGGCTCGATATGGCAGACGATGGAAGACAGCCCCAGCAGCCGCTGGATGACCTGCGGATCGGGTCGGAAGCGCGTCGGGATCGGCAGGCTCTCGCGCCCGGAGGATTCGATGGCCTGTTCGGCGCTGGCACCGTCCTGCAACACGGTAAGCACCGCCTGCTGCAGCGTTTCCTGGGTGAAGGGCTTGGTCACGACGAAGGCCGCGCCATTGCGATAGGCTTCCTCGACGTTACGTGCCGACGACTCGGTGGTGACGAAACCCACGTGGATGTCGCCACCGGCGCTCTGGCGGATCGCCTGGAGCAACTCAAGGCCGGTCATCCCGGGCATGTGCCAGTCGGTCAGCACCAGGTTGGGCGTCCAGCTCTCCAGCAGCGCCATGGCTTCTTCGCCAGTGGACGCCACCCGCAACTCGATGTCCTTGTAGCCGGTACTGACCAGGATCCGCTTGATGATGGTCTGGACTGCCCGGCTGTCGTCTACCACGAGGAACTTCATGGCCCTTCCTTGATGTCGCAACGTTATTCCCGCGGCGAGCATACGCCAGCGCGCTGCTCTTGCATCGGGAATGACGATGTCACAGGGCCATTAACCGCTAAAAGGCTATCTTTTAACGATGTCAGGTCATCATTCAAGAACGGGCGGGGCGCCAACCTCTCGCCTTGGGCGTTCGCGGAGCACTCAGAAACGGCGGGACGCTCTACCTTGGGATCTGCAGGCGTCTGGACGGAGGATGGGGAAAGTGCTGCTTTTCGCTCGTCCTGCGCGCGGAGGCGCAGGCAGGCGGTAGAGTGCCTTCGCCTCGCACGACGTTCACTCCGGCTTGCGCACGTGCTGGACTTCCACCATCAGGGCATCGCGCTCCTGGCGGACCTGGCTCAGGGTGGTCTGGGTCCGCGTCAGGTCCGCCTGCAGGCGCTGAGCGAGGGCCTCGGCGGCGCGCAGTTCGCGATTCTGGACGTGCAGACCGGCCACCACCTTGTGCGCCCGGGCGAGCTTGGCCGCCATGTTGTCCACCTTGAGCTCCAGGGCTTCGCGATGGGACAGCAACTCGTCGATGTAGGGTTGGTTGGTCTTCTTCCAGTCCGGGTAACTCTCACCATCCACCCCGTCCAGCCCCTCGACCAGATCCAGGCTGTTACTCAGGGCCTGACCGATGGGCAGCAGCTGCTGCTGGGCATCGGCGAGCAGGCTCTTGGCTGAGTCGGGCACCTCCGGTGCCTTGTCCTCGGTATCGCCCTCCCCCGTCGCCGTGGTGTTGCCTGCGAAGTAGCGCTGCCAGAGCAGGAAGATGACCAGGGCGATCAGCAGGATGTTGCACAGGGTGATAAGGAAGAAACCCCAGTCCATCAGCCGCGCCCGGTCCATCAACACGCTCTCCCGGTGTGCAGGGACGCCTTGCCGTTCATTGGCCGAGAATGCATAGCGGTGTTCATGACAGGTACCTGGCGAGGTGGACGTGGCGTAGCGGGATCGACCGCAGCCGCAGGTCGATTTGAATCCAAAAAGACCGATCAATCATCTCCGCCAGCCGAACGGCGAAATCCAGCAGACGACCAGCCCGGCAAGGCGGTCGGCAAGGGCAACTCCCGCTCGACCCGCCGCAGCGACGGCGGCAGCGTTTTCACCTTCAGGGTATCCGTTTGCGCCGGACGACACCTGGAAAGGCGGGCGCTAGGTAAGTCGTGTTGACCGCGGGGCTTCTGGGCGGCAACCGCGTGGCCAAGTCGGGGTGTTGGGCTTCGCCGAGGCTCAGCCCAACCTACGTAAAAGCCGCCTGCGCTGACGCCCCCTCTCCCTCTGGGAGAGGGTTGGGGTGAGGGATCTTGTGCCGCGGTGGGGCTGCAGTGCATTCGGATGTTGGGCTTCGCTGTGCTCAACCCAACCGACGGGTGCTCCGCAAGTT
>CAUQPA010000509.1:0-3789 GCA_963519325.1 uncultured Pseudomonas sp.
TGCAGGTGGCGGCCATCGCTGCCCTGGAAGGCGACCAGCAGTGCGTGCGCGACATCGCCCAGCAGTACCAGCAGCGCCGCGACGTGCTGGTGCGCGGCCTGCACGAGGCCGGCTGGATGGTGGAGAACCCCAAGGCCTCCATGTACGTCTGGGCCAAGATCCCCGAACCCTATGCCCACCTGGGTTCGCTGGAATTCGCCAAGAAGCTCCTGGCCGAGGCCAAGGTCTGCGTCTCGCCCGGGCTGGGCTTCGGTGACTATGGCGATGACCACGTCAGATTCGCCCTGATCGAGAACCAGGACCGCATCCGCCAGGCGGTACGCGGTATCAAGCAGATGTTCCGCGCCGACGGCCTGCTGCCACGGGTCAGCACGCGCAAGTCCGGGGTCGAACCGGCCTGAGCCTTCGCCGCGCCGTCGACCGGCGGCGCGGCGAATCCTTGTCAGTCCTGGTGTTCCAAGCTATAAGCGCCTAGTCACCCTTCAGGACATCGCCATGCTGAAAGGCCTGTTCAACCTGCTCAAATCGCCCTCCGTGGACGAGCTCAAGCTGGCCGCGAGCATCAACAACTCCTACAAGTCCATGCGCGTGGTCGGTCGCGGCACGGTACGCATCGATCCGGCGGAAGTCTTCGATTCCCCGGAATTCAAGGAAGACCTGGACCGCGCCCGGCGGCTCATCGAACTCTGATGTTCCTGCTGCTGCTCCTGCCGATCCTGGTCAGCGGTTTTCTCGTCTGCCACAAGCACCCGCTGTACTTCTATCGCCTGCATCGCTACGAGGGCCAGTACCTCTACCTGCAGAGCGCCCGCTTCGGACTGTTCTGCACCCTCCTCGCCGTGATCCTGCACTTGGGCCTCGCCCAGCTCGTCCAGGAGCGTGCCTGGTCGCTTGGGGGCAGGACCTTCTCGCTGGACTATTTCGCCGGCCTCGCCGAGCTGCTGCGCCGGACCGGCACCCTGGAAGATCCGTTGCAGGCCGCCTGGATCCTGCTGGTCACGGTGACCGCCCTCTTGATACCCACCGCCTGGGCGGCCCTGGCGCGCGGCACCATCAAGCGCAAGTACGGCCTCACCGAGGACAACTACCGCACCTTCATCCTCGCCGGCATCCTCAAGGACAGCCCGCTGGACGACCTGCTGATGACCGCCTCCATCAACAAGGAGACGCTGATGCTCACCCTGGAGGAGCGCAAGGTCTACGTCGGTCGCATCACCACCCTCGGCGAGCCGAGCGAGACCCAGGGGGCGGACCAGGACGTCTGCATCAAGCCGATCATGAGCGGTTACCGTGACAAGGACAAACTCTGGGTGACCTTCACCACCCACTACGCGGACAAGGGCAAGGACATCTACCTCACCCTGAAACAGAGCCAGATCGTCTCGGCGACGCGCTTCGATTTCGATGCCTACGAGGCGTTTCGCTTAAGCGTAAGCCGCAGCTGACGTGGCCTCCAGGGTTTCCCGTAGGGAACGTATGACTTTTTAGGCAGGTCCCATTTGCAGGGCGGTTACCTCTGAGGCGCCGCCTTTTCACTCTGCCTAGGAAATCAGGAGCACCCTCATGACGCCCATGCTGAAGAAAGCTTCCAGCCTGTCCCTCGCCATCCTCTTCGCTGCCGGTGTCAGTCTGGCGCAGGCCGCCGACAAGCTGTCTCCGGCCGAATTCGTCGACGACGCCTCGGCCAAGGGCATCGCCGAGATCGAAGCAGGCAAGCTGGCGCTGGAAAAGAGCCAGTCCCAGGACATCAAGACCTTCGCCCAGCAGATGATCGATGACCACACCAAGGCCAACGAGCAACTCAAGGGCCTGGCCCAGCAGAAGAAGCTGGAAGTCTCCAGCGACGCCGAGCTGATGGACAAGGCCAAGGCCATGATCCTGCAGGTCCGGGACGACTCCTTCGACCGCTCCTACGCCAACAACCAGGTGGTGGCTCATGAGCAGACCATCGCGATCTTCCGTACCGAAGCCGAGACCAGCAAGGACGCCGAGCTGAAGGCCTTCGCCCAGAAGACCCTGCCGGCGCTGGAGCACCACCTCAAGGAAGCCAAGGCACTGCAGAGCAAGTACGCCAAGTAGCACGCCGGACCGCACTGGGAACTCCCTGTCGCGGCCCTGGCTGCGACAGTCCGTAGGTTGGGTTGAGACGGCTTTGTCGTCGACGCCCAACATTGCCGGTCCGCAAAGGCGATGTCGGGCTTCGCTGCGCTCAACCCAACCTACGGTGTCCCCTAGGAGCGGCCGCATCGGCGAACCGCCCTGTCCGCGATCGGCACTTTTTCCTACCGCTCCAGCAAGCGCCAATAAGGGGCGAATTCCCAGGAGGGCGCCCGATCATTGTGCAGCCCTCTCGCCTATTTGGGCGCCACCAACACCATCGAGGCCAGTGAATCGCGGCGTCGATTAACTTGGCGCCGCTCTTGCAAAGCTTCAGGCAGCGGTGGCCAACGGCGGTCACCCCAACCGACAAAGGCGTCAGTTCACCTCCCGGCAACGGGGAGGGTGGCTGGCGCTTTTTTTATGTCCGTGACCTGCCCGAGGTGCTCCATGAGTCCCAGTTTCTGGAAAGCCGGCCATGCGCCGACCCTGTTCGCCGCCTTCCTCTACTTCGATCTGAGCTTCATGGTCTGGTACGTGCTCGGCCCCATGGCGGTGCAGATCGCCACCGATCTGCAACTGACCACCCAGCAACGCAGCATGATGGTCGCCACGCCCATCCTGGCGGGTGCGGTACTGCGCCTGGTGCTGGGTTTCGTCGCCGATCGGCTATCGCCCAAGACCGCCGGCATCATCGGGCAGGTGGTGGTGATCCTGGCCCTGCTGGTGGCCTGGCAGGTCGGCGTGCACAGCTACGAGCAATCCCTGCTGCTGGGCCTGTTCCTCGGCTTCGCGGGAGCGTCCTTCGCCGTGGCCCTGCCGCTGGCCTCCCAGTGGTATCCGCCGCAGCACCAGGGCAAGGCCCTGGGCATCGCCGGCGCCGGTAACTCCGGGACGGTGTTCGCCGCCCTCTTCGCCCCGGCCTTGGCCAAGGCCTTTGGCTGGACCAACGTGTTCGGCTTCGCACTGATCCCGCTGGTCCTGACCCTGGCGGTCTTCGTGCTCTGCGCCCGCAATGCGCCGGAGCGTCCGGCGCCGAAGAAGCTGGCGGACTACGCCCGCGCCCTGGGCGACCGTGACAGCTGGTGGTTCATGTTCTTCTACAGCGTGACCTTCGGCGGCTTCCTCGGCCTGGCCAGTACCCTGCCCGGCTATTTCCACGACCAGTACGGCCTCGACCCGGTCACCGCTGGCTACTACACCGCCGCCTGCGTCTTCGGCGGTAGCCTGATGCGCCCGCTGGGCGGTGCCCTGGCCGACCGTATCGGCGGTATCCGCGCCCTGCTCGGCATGTACACCGTGGCCTCGATCTGCATCGCCGCCGTGGGCTTCCACCTGCCCAGCGCCATGGCCGCCCTGGCGCTGTTCGTGGTCGCCATGCTCAGCCTCGGCGCCGGCAACGGCTCGGTGTTCCAGCTGGTACCCCAGCGCTTTCGCAAGGAGATCGGCGTCATGACCGGCCTGATCGGCATGGCCGGCGGCATCGGCGGCTTCGCCCTTACCGCGGGTCTTGGCGCAGTCAAGCAGGCCACCGGTGACTACCAGCTCGGTCTCTGGCTGTTCGCCGCCCTGGGCGTGCTCGCCTGGTTCGGCCTGCTCAGCGTCAAGCGCCGCTGGCGCACTACCTGGGGCTCGGCTGCCGTTACCGCAGCCCGGGTGTGAAGCGAACCCGGCGGAGGCGCTCCGCCGGGT
>CAUQPA010000510.1:0-3781 GCA_963519325.1 uncultured Pseudomonas sp.
GTATTCCTGGATCGACTTGGCCTTGGGATCGGTGTCCTTGAGGTTCTCGCCGTCGTATACGCGCATCTTCGAATAGATGTTGGAGTTCTCCGGCTCCTTGAGCCGCGAGAGCACCGAGAACTGCGCCAGCATCTTCAGGGTATCGGGCGCGCAGTGGGCATTGGCCAGGGAGCTGTTGACCAGCAGCTTGTCGTAGATGTGGATCTCGTCGGAGACGCGCAGGCAGTAGGGCACCTTGACGATGTAGATCCGGTCGATGAAGGCCTCGTTGTTCTTGTTGTTGCGGAAGGTGTGCCACTCGGATTCGTTGGAGTGGGCCAGGATGATGCCGCTGTAGGGCAGGGCGCCGAGGCCTTCGGTGCTGTTGTAGTTGCCTTCCTGGGTCGCGGTGAGCAGGGGGTGGAGGACCTTGATCGGGGCCTTGAACATCTCCACGAATTCCATCAGGCCCTGGTTCGCCCGGCACAGGGCGCCGGAGTAGCTGTAGGCGTCCGCGTCGTTCTGCGGGTATTCCTCCAGCTTGCGGATGTCCACCTTGCCGACCAGGGCGGAGATGTCCTGGTTGTTCTCGTCACCCGGTTCGGTCTTGGCGATGGCGACTTGGTTGAGGATCGAGGGGTAGAGCTTGACCACCTTGAACTTGCTGATGTCGCCGCCGAATTCCTGCAGGCGCTTGGCTGCCCAGGGGGACATGATGCTGCGCAGGTAGTGGCGCGGGATGCCGTAGTCCTCTTCGAGGATCTGGCCGTCTTCGTCCGGATTGAACAGCCCGAGGGGCGATTCGAACACCGGCGAACCCTTGATGGCGTAGAAGGGGACCTTCTCGATCAGGTGCTTGAGTTTCTCCGCGAGGGACGACTTTCCGCCACCCACCGGGCCGAGCAGATAGAGGATCTGCTTCTTCTCTTCCAGGCCCTGCGCCGCATGGCGGAAATAGGACACGATCTGCTCGATGCAGTCTTCCATGCCATGGAAGTCAGCAAAGGCGGGATAGCGACGGATGACCTTGTTGGAAAAGATGCGCGATAGACGTGAGTCACTGGCGGTGTCCACCAGTTCGGGTTCGCCGATGGCCATGAGCATGCGCTCAGCGGCACTGGCAAAGGCGGTACGATCCTTCTTGCAGATCTCAAGGTATTCCTGAAGGGAATACTCTTCCTGGCGAGTCGCTTCGAAACGCTCCTGGAAGTGACTGAAAATGCTCATGACGTCTCCTCGCTGGATACCCTGGACCAGCTTGGAATCGATGCCTGGAGCCTTGCCTTGCTACCGGTGGGGAGCGGTCATGCCGGGCGACGAAAGATAACGTCTGCAATACCTTCGCTGTCGTCTTGCCTAATCGATCCTTACACGCCTGCAGGTTAGGGTTGGGTTTCGAGAGACGCACGAAGGAGACCGATGGAGACGGTCCCCCTGGAATTCCCCCGAATCTCCAGTGGTTACACCGATGGTCCAAAGCCGGTTGTCGAACCCACCGTTTCCGGAGGGCCTGATCCCAGAATAGTCCTATCTGCGAGATGTGGAAGAGCCAATTCGGTTTATTCTTGTAACCACAGCGTCAATCGTCTGTGTTAAGGACGCGCTCGCGGGCTCGGAGCCCGTTCCAAGGCTCACGAGTCGAAGCGGAACAAGGCGGAAAGGCCTGGGCAGGCGGAGTCCACGAGAGTTAGTGAGGGCGCCCAGGTCTGTTCGAGGCTGCTTGGCCGACCTGTAGCACCCTTCGAGCGGACGCTCAGGCCTGGCCGCTCGCGGTCTCGTCGGGGTATTGGCTGCGCCAGTGTTCGAAGCCGCCATCGACGCTGTAGACCTGGCTGAAGCCCTGGCCGGCGAAGTAGGCCGCGGCGCTCTGGCTGGAATGGCCGTGGTAACAGAACACCAGCAGTGGCTCGTCGAGATCGGCGGCGGCGATGAAGTCGTGGATGTTCTGGTTGTCGACGCGCTGGGCGCCAGCGACGTGCAGGGTGGCGTAGCTGTGCGGATCGCGGATATCGACGATCCGAGCGCCCTGGCTACGCAGTTCCAGGGCGCGTTCGGGGGAGATACAGGTGAATTCGCTCATTTCTTCTCCTTGCAACTGCAGAGATGACGGCGGTTGCCGTCGACGTCGAGCAGGGTCATGTCGCCACCCCAGACGCAGCCGCTGTCGAGGGCCTCGACGTTGGGCGCCGCGCAGCGACCCTTGAGCGCGGCCCAGTGGCCGAACAGGATCCGCACGTCGCGGGTCAGCCGGTGGGCGTGGCTGAACCAGGGGGCGAAGCCGGCCGGGGCGCTGTCCAGGCCCTCCTTGCTCTTGAATTCCAGGCGCCCTTCGGGACTGCAGAATCTCATGCGCGTCAGGTAGTTGGTGATCAGGCGCAGGCGCTCCTGGCCCTGCAACTCATCTTGCCAGAGCGCCGGCTCGTTGCCATACATCTGCTCGAGAAAGGGCACATGGGCCTGGTCATCGCGCAGCACGGCTTCCACCTCGCCGGCCAGGCTCAGCGCCTGCTGCAGCGTCCACTGCGGCGGCAGGCCGGCATGGACCAGCACGCAATTGCGCGCGGCATCGTGCTGGATCAGCGGCAGATGGCGCAGCCAGTGCAACAGTTCGTCGCGGTCGGGTGCGGCGAGGATGTCGCTCAGGGTGTCCTGTTTCTTCAGCTTGGCGCCGCCGAAGGCCACCGCCAGCAGGTGCAGGTCGTGGTTGCCCAGCACGCTGACCAGCGAATCGCGCATCGCGTACAGGTATCTCAGGGTTTCCAGCGACTGCGGGCCGCGATTGACCAGGTCGCCCACCAGCCAGAGGCGGTCCTGCGCGGGATCGAAGCGGACCTCGTCGAGGAGGCATTTGAGCGGGTCGAGGCAACCCTGGAGGTCGCCCACGGCGTACAGCGTCATCGGGACTCCTAGTGCAGCGAGCCGGGTACGGCCAGGCGGAAGGTGGGGATGGCGGCTTCGAAGCCATGGCCGTCACTGGCGACCATCTGGTAGCTGCCACTCATGCTGCCCACCTGGGTCGGCATCAGGGTGCCGCTGGAATAGCTGTGGGTCTCGCCCGGGGCGATCAGGGGCTGCTCGCCCACCACGCCGGGTCCCCGCACCTCCTGCACCTCGCCGTTGCCATCGGTGATGATCCAATGACGGCTGAGCAATTGCGCCGGCAGACGGCCATCGTTGCGGATGCTCACGTCGTAGGCGAAGGCGTAGCGCTCCTGGCTGGCGCTGGATTGTTCGGGCAGGTAGCGGGTGGTGACCTGCACGGTGATGAGGTAGCGCGGATCGGGCTCGGTCACGGCGGGAGTCTCGGCGAGTAAGGGGAGAAAGGGCCTACTGGGCTGCCAGCTGATTGGCCAGGCGCACATAGGCGGCCAGGTCCAGTTGCTCGGGGCGCAGCCCCGGATCGACGTCGGCGGCCTCGATGGCGGCGCTGTCGAGGGTGCCCTTGAGGGTATTCCTGAGGGTCTTGCGCCGCTGGCCGAAGGCTTCGCGGACGACGCGTTCGAGCAGGGCCGGATCCCGGGCCACATGGGGCCGCTCGCTATGGGGCACCAGGCGCACGATGGCCGAGTCCACCTTGGGCGGCGGATTGAAGGCACCCGGGCCGACGTTGAACAGATGCTCCACGCGGCAGTGGTACTGCACCATGATCGACAGCCGTCCCCAGTCGCCATTGCCGGGCACCGCAGCCAGGCGCTCCACCACTTCCTTCTGCAACATGAAGTGCATGTCGGCGATGACGTCGGCGAAGCTGAGCAGGTGGAAGATCAGCGGCGTGGAGATGTTATAGGGCAGGTTACCCACC
>CAUQPA010000511.1:0-3766 GCA_963519325.1 uncultured Pseudomonas sp.
CTCCCAGGGCTGCTCGAAACCGGGGATGTTCAGGTTGGAGACGGTGAAGCCGGTCAGGCCGGCCTTGGGCTTGGAGCCACGACCGGTGGCGCCCTCGTCGCGGATCTCGCCGCCGGAGCCGGTGGAGGCGCCGGGGAAGGGCGCGATGGCGGTCGGGTGGTTGTGGGTCTCCACCTTCATCAGGATGTGCACGGGCTGGCTGTGCGCCCCGTACTCGCGGGACTCGGCATCGGGGTAGAAGCGCCCGGCGGTGAAGCCTTCCATGACCGCGGCATTGTCCTTGTAGGCGGACAGCACGCCGGTGCGGTTCATCTCGTAGGTGTTCTTGATCATGCCGAACAGGGACTTCTCCTGGCTCTCGCCGTCGATGTCCCAGCTGGCATTGAAGATCTTGTGCCGGCAGTGCTCGGAGTTGGCCTGGGCGAACATCATGAGTTCGACGTCATGGGGATTGCGCCCCAGGGCGGTGAAGCTCTTCACCAGGTAGTCGATCTCGTCCTCGGCCAGGGCCAGGCCCAGTTCGAGGTTGGCGCGTTCCAGGGCGACGCGACCGCCGCCGAGTACGTCCACCGCGGTGAGCGGCTTGGGCGTGGCATGGCTGAAGATGTCGGCGGCGGCGTCCAGGGTCGGCAACACGCGCTGGGTCATGCGGTCATGCAGGGCCGCGGCCAGCTGCTCATGGGCGGCGGCGTCCAGCTCGCCGGCGACGTAGTAGGCCACGCCGCGCTCCAGGCGCTCGATCTGCGCCAGGCCACAGTTGTGGGCGATGTCGGTGGCCTTGCTCGACCAGGGCGAGATGGTGCCCAGACGCGGGACGATCAGGAACAGCGCGCCGCTGGGCTGTTGCTGGGGGACGCTGGGGCCGTATTGCAGCAGTCGGCCGAGGATGCCCTCTTCCTCCGCGCTCAGGTTGCCGGCAACTTCGGCGAAATGGACGAACTCGGCATAGAGCCCGGCGACACCGGGAACCAGGCGAGTCAGCTGGTCGAGCAGTTTGCCGTGACGGAACGAAGAAAGAGCGGGAGCGCCGCGCAGGATCAGCATCGGGGACAGCCTCGGGGCCAAGTCACTTTGGGGCCGTGCATTCTAGCCTAAAGGCGCGCTCGGGACACCTTCTGGCGACGAGGGTTCATACAGCCTTACCACCAACCTTGTATGTATAAAATGGGCGCTCTGCCACTTCTCGCGTATACTGCGCGCCGAGACGGCCTGCCGCGCCCCATGGACGCGGCTCCCCATTGGGCTCAGGATAGAGCCCTTGGCCGGACCGGTGGCGCGGAGCGTCCCGACGATAACGAGTGCCCGGAGGGGCCGACCGATGAGGCGCGTCAGCAAGGCGCCAGTGCCGTTTTGATGCCGTATGGCCGAGCTAGCCCATTTGAATAAAGCCTTCAAGCGATTCGCCTGGCTTACCCTGCCCTTCCTCGCCTTGCTCATGAGCTGCGGGGAGGCCGACGTGCCTGCGCCGCCCCCGCCGACCGCCCTGGAAAAGGTGCAGCAGGCTGGCGTGCTGCGCGTGGTGACGCGCAACAGCCCGGCGACCTACTTCCAGGACCGCAACGGCGAGACCGGCTTCGAGTATGAGCTGGTCAAGGGCTTCGCCGAATCGCTCAAGGTGCGCCTGGAAATCAGCACCGCCGACAACCTCGACGACCTCTTCAATCGCCTGACCGCCCCGGACGGCCCGGTGATCGCCGCGGCCGGACTCACGCCCTCGGCCAATCGTCAGGACCTGAAGTTCTCCCGCAGCTATCTGGACGTGGTGCCCCAGGTCATCTACCGCAACGGCACCGTCCGCCCCAGCACGCCCAAGGACCTGGTCGGCAAGCGCATCCTGGTGCTCAAGGGCAGCAGCCAGGCCCAGCAGCTCAAGGCGCTGCAGGCCCAGGTGCCGGGCCTCGCCTTCGACGAATCCGACCAGGTGGAGGTCAGCGACCTGCTGCGCATGGTCGACGAGGGCCAGATCGACCTGACCCTGGTCGATTCCAACGAGCTGGCCATGAACCAAGTCTATTTCCCCAACGTGCGGGTGGCCTTCGACCTGGGCGACAACCAGGGCCAGGCCTGGGCGCTGCAGCCCGGCGCGGACAACAGCCTGCTCGACGCGGTTAACGCCTACCTCGACAAGGTCCGCCGCGACGGCACCCTGCAACAGCTCAAGGAACGCTACTACGGGCATGTCGACGTGCTCGGCTACGTCGGCGCCTACACCTTCGCCCAGCACCTGCAGGAACGCCTGCCCAAGTACGAGAAGCACTTTCGCAAGGTGGCGCAGAAGCACCAGCTGGACTGGCGCCTGCTCGCCGCCATGGGCTACCAGGAATCGCTGTGGACGGCGGACGCCACCTCCAAGACCGGGGTGCGCGGCCTGATGATGCTGACCAACAATACCGCCCAGGCCATGGGCGTCGCCAACCGCCTGGACCCCGAGCAGAGCATCACCGGCGGCGCCAAGTATTTCGACCAGATCCGCGACGAACTGCCGGACAGCATCAAGGAACCGGACCGCACCTGGTTCGCCCTGGCCACCTACAACATCGGCATCGCCCACCTGCTCGACGCCCGCCGCCTCGCCGAATCCCAGGGCCTGGACCCGGATCGTTGGCTGGACGTGAAGAAGATGCTGCCGCGCCTGGCGCAGAAGCAGTGGTACAGCAAGACCCGCTACGGCTACGCCCGCGGCGGCGAGACGGTGGAATTCGTGCAGAACGTCCGCCGTTACTACGACATCCTCACCTGGACCACCCAGCCGCAGATGGAAGGCCAGCAACTGGCCAAGACCGGCCTGCACGTCCCCGCCATCGCCGATGACCGCCCCGCCCGGGAAACGCCGCAGGACATGTAGAGAGAGACGTGCCGTCGTTCGCCCGATGCGCCAGTACCGCCCCCTCTCCCTCCGGGAGAGGGCTGGGGTGAGGGCCGCCTCGCTCGAACCCTCGTAGCGTGGAAAACCGCGCAGCGTTTTCCACTGGCAACCCGGCACCTCCCGCGTGGACAAGGCTGAGCCGTTGTCCACCCTACGCCCCCGCGGGTGCCTTCACGCCCAACATGGCCGGCTCGATCGGGCCACCGTTGGGCTTCGCTGCGCTCAACCCAACCGACGAAAAGCGCTACTTCTTCGGCTTCTGGATCAGCTTGTCCACGGCGCGGGCCGCGGCGACCATGCCGAAGGTGGCGGTGACCATCATCACCGCGCCGAAGCCGCCGGCGCAGTCCAGGCGGACGCCTTCGCCAACGAAGCTCTTCTGCTGGCAGACGCTGCCGTCCGGCTTGGGATAGCGCAGCTGCTCGGTGGAAAAGACGCAGGGCACGCTGTAGTGGCGGCTGGGATTGCGCGAGAAGCCGTAGTCGCGACGCAGCAGCGAGCGCACCCGCGAGGCCAGGGGGTCGTTATAGGTGCGATTGAGGTCCACCACCTGGATCTGGGTGGGATCGATCTGGCCGCCGGCGCCGCCGGTGGTGACGATGGCGATCTTGCGTCTCTTGCACCAGGCGATCAGCGCCGCCTTGGAGGCCACGCTGTCGATGCAGTCCAGCACCAGGTCGAGGTCTTCGGTGATGTAGTCGGCCATGGTCTCGCGGGTGACGAAGTCCGCCACCGCCTTGACCGCGCAGGCCGGGTTGATGGCCTGGATGCGCTCGGCCATCACCGTGACCTTGGGCCGCCCCACCTGCCCGTCCAGGGCATGCACCTGGCGATTGGTATTGCTGACGCAGACGTCGTCCAGGTCGAACTGGCTGATGCGGCCGACCCCGCTACGGGCCT
>CAUQPA010000512.1:0-3765 GCA_963519325.1 uncultured Pseudomonas sp.
GCCGCTGTCCTCGATCATGTAGGCCAGGCGGTCCTCGGGGTAGCTCGGGTCCAGCGGCACGTAGGCACCACCGGCCTTGAGGATCGCCAGCAGGCCCACCACCATCTCCAAGCTGCGTTCGACAGCGAGGCCCACCCGCACATCCGGGCCCACACCACGCTCGATCAACTGGTGCGCCAGGCGGTTGGCCCGGGTATCGAGTTCGCCATAGCTAAGGGTCTGTGCCTCGAAGCGCAGGGCAATGGCCTCCGGGCGCAGGCGCGCCTGTTCGGCGATGCGCTGGTGGGCGCACTGGGTGACGTCGAAATCGCGAGCCGCCGGGTTCCACTGCTGCAGGTTCGCCTGGCGCTCCCCGGCATCGAGCAGCGGCAGTTCGCCAACGCGGCACTGCGGGTCGGCGACGATGCCGCGCAGCAGGTTGAGCCAATGACCGGCCAGGCGCGAGACGGTGCTCGCGTCGAACAGGTCGATGGCGTAGGTCAACGAGGCGGTGAGTTCGCCGGCAGCTTCCAGGGTGTCCAGAGTCAGGTCGAACTGGGCGGTGTGGGAGCTCCAATCCAGGCTCTCCACCCGCAAGCCCGGCAGTTGCAGAGCTTGGCCCGCCGCATCGGTCTGGTGGTTGAACATCACCTGGAACAACGGGCCATGGCTGAGCTGACGCTCGGGGGCCAGGGCTTGCACCACCTGCTCGAACGGCAGGTCCTGATGCGCCTGGGCACCCAGGGCGGCCTGCTTGACCTGTGCCAGCAGATCGGTGAAGGGCATGTCGCCGCGGATATCCGCATCCAGCACCTGGGTGTTGACGAAGAAACCGATCAGGCGCTCGGTCTCCACACGGTTGCGGTTGGCGATCGGCACGCCGACGCGGATGTCCGCCTGCCCGCTGTAGCGGTGCAGCAGCGCCTGGAACGATGCCAGCAGCACCATGAATAGGGTCAGCCCCTGGCGCTGGGCCAGCTCGCGCAGCGCCGAGGCCAGTGCGGTTTCCAGCTGCAGGTCCAGGCGCGCGCCACGGTGGCTCTGGACCTGAGGTCGGGCACGGTCGGCGGGCAGCGACAGCACACTGCCGGCATCACCCAGCCGCTCGGTCCAATAGGCCAGCTGGCGTTGCTGCTCGCCGGCCTCCATCCACTTCCGCTGCCAGATCGCGTAGTCCGCGTACTGGATCGGCAAGGGCGCCAAGGCCGCCGCGCGGCCACCGGCATGGGCGAGATAGAGTTCGATCAGGTCCTCGACCATCACTTGCGAGGAGGCGCCATCGGAAACGACGTGATGCAGGGTGAGGACCAGCACATGGTCCTCCTGGGCCAGCCTCAGCAGCTTCAGCCGCACCAGCGGGCCCCGTTGCAGGTCGAACGGGCGGGCGACTTCGTCATCGACGAACGCCTTGATCGCCCCCTCGTCGATAACGCCTTCGAGAGCCTGGACCTCGATCGCCAGGCTGTCGGCCTCGACCACCACCTGGCGCAAGCCCTGCCCGTCCTCGACGAATACCGTGCGCAGCACCTCGTGGCGTTCGAGCAGGCCGTCGAAGCTGCGTTGCAGGGCCTCAATATCCAGGGCGCCGCGCAAGCGCAGCGCCGTCGGCATGTTGTAGGCGGCGCTCTCGGAGTCCAGGCGCCAGAGGAACCATTGGCGCTCCTGGGCGTAGGACAGCTCCAGCGAGGGGAACTCGTGGCGCGTCACCGGTATCGGCAGCGCCGAGAAGCTCATGTTCTTGCTACGCAGCTTGTCCAGGAAGGCCTGGCGCTGTGCCAGCGGCAGGCGGATGAAACGCTGGACCAGGGAGAGGTTGTCGAGCGGGGTCATTTCAGAGGGCCTCCAGGTCCGCGAGAAAGTCGTGCATCTCATTCAGGTCGTCGCTGGAGTGAGGCGTCAGGTGTTCCGCCAACTGCTGCGCGTATTCGGACAGGGATGAGGTTCTGAAAAGCAGGTCGAGGGGCACGACAGCCCCCTGCTCCATCTGTAGCCGTGCGGTCGCTTGGGTCGCCAACAGTGAATGCCCACCGAGTTCAAAAAAGTTGTCGTCGCGGCCGACGCGCTCCAGCTTGAGCACGTCCCGCCAGATGTCGGCCACGCGAAGCTCCAGCTCGCCTCCGGGCGCCACGTAGGCGCGCAGCAGCTGGTTGCCGTCCGGCCTGGGCAGGCTCTTGCGGTCGAGCTTGCCGTTGGGCGTGAGGGGGAAGCGCTCGAGCAGCAGCCAGTGCGCGGGGATCATGTAGTCGGGCAGTGCCGACGCCAGGGCCGCCTTGAGCTGGCTGCGCAGCTCCGCCGCCTCCAGTGCCTCGTGGGGCACCAGGTAGGCCACCAGCTGGCTGCCCAGGGGGCCCTCCTGGGCGACGACCGCTGCCTCGCGGATCATCGGATGGGCGAGCAGTTGCGCCTCGATCTCGCCCAGCTCGATGCGGAAGCCACGGATCTTCATCTGGTGGTCGACGCGGCCGAGGTACTCGATCACGCCGTCGGCCCGGTGCCTGGCCAGGTCCCCGGTGCGGTACAGGCGGGTGCCGTTGCCGAACGGGTCCGGCAGGAAGCGTTCGGCGGTCAGCGCCGGACGGTCGTGGTAGCCACGGGCCAGGCCATCGCCACCGATGTACAGCTCGCCGATCACCCCCGCCGGATTCGGCGCGAAGTCACCGTCGAGAATGAACAGCGAGGTGTTGGCGATCGGCCGCCCCAGCCAGGGTTGCGGCTGCTCCAGGGTCAGCCGGTGGGCCGCCGACCAGATGGTGGTCTCGGTGGGACCGTAGAGGTTCCATACGGCACCGCCCAGGGCCAGCATGCGCTGGGCCAGGTCATCGGCCAGGGCCTCGCCTCCACAGAGGAAGGTGCGGCCGGCCAGGATCGCGGCACGGGCATGGTCCAGCAGCATGCGCCAGGTGGACGGCGTGGCCTGGATGACGCTGACCCGCTGCTGCTCGATGAGCTGCAGCAGGCGCTCCGGGTCATGGGCGCTGTGCCGGTCCGCCAGCACCACGCAGGCACCCTGGAACAACGGGCCATAGAGCTCCAGCCCGAAGATGTCGAAGGAGAAGGTGGTCAGCGATAGCACCCGATCGACCGTCTCGATGCCGGGCTCCCGCACCATGCTGGCGATGAAGTTGACCAGGGCCTGGTGGCGCACCATCACGCTCTTGGGCTTGCCGGTGGAGCCGGAGGTGTAGATGGCGTAGCACAGGTGCTCGCCACCGACCGCGATCTGCGGGTCGATCTGGCTTTCCTCCAGGCTGGCCGCCGGCTCCACCAGCAGCGTGCGCACGCCGGCCGGCAGGGCGAACTGCCCGGCCAGGACCGGCTGGGTCAGCAGCAGTTGCAGGCCGCTGTCCTCCACCATGTGCGCGAGGCGGTCCTGGGGATACTGCGGGTCCAGCGGCACATAGGCGCCGCCGGCCTTGAGGATGGCCAGCAGCCCGATCACCATCTCGACGCCACGCTCCAGGGCGATGCCGACGAGCTGGTCCGGCACCACGCCGAGCCCGATGAGCCGGTGCGCGAGGTGGTTGGCCTGGCGGTTGAGCTGGCCGTAGCTCAGCGCCTGCCCGTCGAAGCGCAGGGCGATGGCGTCAGGCGTGGCGCGGGCCCAGGCCTCGAACAGCTGGTGCATGCAGGGCGCCTGCGGGTAGTCGGCGCCGGTGGCGTTCCACGCGCTGACCACACGCTCGTGCTCGACCGCATCCAGCAACCTCAGCTCGCCCAGCGGCCGCTCGGCGGCGTCGGGCATCTGCTGCAGCAGGCGACCCATGTGGCGCCCCAGTTGCTCGATGG
>CAUQPA010000513.1:0-3763 GCA_963519325.1 uncultured Pseudomonas sp.
GATCATGACCTGCCTGATGCTGCTCTCCAGCGGGGTGATGAACCTGACCCCCTGGGGTGGCCCGACCGCCCGCGCCGCCAGTGCCCTGCACGTGGATCCGGCCGACGTCTTCGTGCCCATGATCGCGCCCATGCTGCTGGCCATCGCCTGGCTGTTCTTCCTCGCCTATCTCTACGGGCGTAGCGAGCGCGCGCGCCTGGGCATCCTGCAGATCGGCGATACCGAAGGTGCCGACGTCACCGTCTCCCAGTGCGCCGAGGCCCGCCGCCCGCAGCTGCGCTGGTTCAACGGCCTGCTGACCCTGGCCCTGATGGCCGCGTTGATCATGGGCGTGCTGCCCATGCCGGTGCTGTTCATGATCGCCTTCGGCATCGCCATGATCGTCAACTACCGCTGCCTGAACATGCAGAAGCAGCGCATCGCCGCCCATGCCGAGAACGTGCTGGCGGTAGTCTCGCTGATCTTCGCCGCGGGCATCTTCACCGGCATCCTCTCGGGGACCGGCATGGTCGACGCCATGTCCAAGGGCCTGCTGGCGGTGATCCCGGACGCCCTGGGCCCGTACATGGCGGTGATCACCGCCCTGGTCAGCCTGCCGTTCACCTTCTTCATCTCCAACGACGCCTTCTACTTCGGCGTGCTGCCGGTGCTGGCCGAGGCCGCCGCGGCCTATGGCATCAGCCCGGTGGAGATCGCCCGGGCCTCCATCGTCGGCCAGCCCGTGCACCTGCTCAGCCCCCTGGTACCGTCCACCTACCTGCTGGTAGGCCTGGCCAAGGTGGAATTCGGCGACCACCAGCGCTTCACCCTGAAGTGGGCCACCGTGACCTGCCTGTGCCTGTTGGTCGGAGCTTTGTTACTGGGTGTGTTTCCGCTGTACAGCCGCTAGAGTTTTACCCACTGGACGACTAGCCTTGCCGGCTGTTCGAAAACGGCGTGTCGCCCGACGCGCCTTTTCCATTAGAGCGTGCCCTAGACACGCCTTCTACGAGAGGATTTGCAATGGAGTGGTTGACCAACCCGGAAATCTGGGTCGCCTTCTTTACCCTGACGGCCCTGGAGATCGTCCTGGGCATCGACAACATCATCATGATCTCCATCCTGGTCAGCCGCATGCCCAAGCACATGCAGGCGCGGACCCGCTTCTTCGGCCTGGCCCTGGCCATGGTCACCCGTATCCTGCTGCTGCTGTCCATCACCTGGGTGATGCGCCTCACCGCCGACCTGTTCTTCGTCTTCGGCCAGGGCATCTCCGGCCGTGACCTCATCCTCTTCTTCGGCGGCCTGTTCCTCTTGTGGAAGAGCAGCGCCGAGATCTACCACGGCCTGGAAGGCGAGGAAGAGCAGGACGAGGACGCGCCGGCGAAGAAGGGCAGCGGCTTCATCGGCACCATCATCCAGATCGCCATCATCGACATCGTCTTCTCGCTGGACTCGGTGATCACCGCGGTCGGCATGGTCAGCCACGTCCCGGTCATGGTCGCGGCGATCATCGTCGCGGTGCTGGTGATGATGCTGGCGGCCGGGGCCATCAGTACTTTCATCGACAAGCACCCGAGCCTGAAGATGCTGGCGCTGTCCTTCCTGATCGTGGTCGGTACCGTGCTCATCGCTGAAGCCTTCGAAGTCCACGTACCCAAAGGCTACGTCTACTTCGCCATGGCCTTCTCGCTGGCGGTGGAAGCCATCAACATCCGTCTGCGTGGCAAGGCCAAGGCACGTGAGGCGGTCAAGCTGCGCAAGGAACAGATCTGAGCCCAGCGGCGGAACCCGACCGGGTCTCCGCCGCCTAATCCAGCAGGTCCCCCGCGAGCCCGAAGGTGCCTCATCTTCGGGCTCGTGCGTCTGTGCAGAACGGTCATTACGATTTTGTGACAAGCTCGCCAGGAGCTCTTGGACACGCGCCGGGAGGGCGCCACGATGCTGACACTGCTCAATCTGCTATCCGCCGTGGCCCTGCTGGTCTGGGGCACCCATATCGTGCGTACCGGCATCCTGCGGGTGTACGGCGCCAGCCTGCGCCGGGTGCTCAGCCGCAGCATGCAGCGCATGCCACTGGCCTTCCTCTCCGGCATCGCCGTCACTGCCCTGGTGCAGAGCAGCAACGCCACCGCGCTGCTGGTGACCTCCTTCGTCGCCCAAGGCCTGGTGCCGCTCACCCCGGCGCTGGCCATCATGCTCGGCGCCGACGTGGGTACCGCCCTGATGGCGCGGGTGCTGACCTTCGACCTGTCCTGGCTGTCGCCGCTGCTGATCTTTCTCGGCGTGGTGTTCTTCCTCGGTCGCAAGCAGACCCGCGCCGGCCAGCTCGGCCGGGTCGCCATCGGCCTGGGCCTGATCATCCTGGCGCTGCAGCTGATCGTCGAGGCGGCCTCGCCTATGACCCACGCCGCCGGGGTCAAGGTGCTGTTCTCCTCGCTGACCGGCGATGAACTGCTCGACGCCCTGACCGGCGCGGTCTTCGCCATGGTCTCCTATTCCAGTCTGGCGGCGGTGCTGCTGACCGCCACCCTGGCCGGCTCCGGGGTCATCTCGCTCAAGGTGGCGCTGTGCCTGGTGGTGGGCGCCAACCTGGGCAGCGGCGTGCTGGCCTTGATGGGCGCCGCCAAGCAGGGTGTGGAAGCGCGGCGGGTGGCGGTGGGCAGCCTGCTGTTCAAACTCGCTGGCTGCATCCTGGTACTGCCCTGGATCGGCCTGCTGGCCGACTGGCTGCAGAGCTACGACTTCAACGAGGCCGAGGTGGTGATCGGCTTCCACGTCGCCTACAACCTGGTGCGCTGCCTGCTGTTCCTGCCCCTCACTGGGCCCCTGGCGCGCTTCTGCACTGCCATGCTGCCGGCCAAGGACAGCGCCGAGACCATCCTGCGCCCGCGCCACCTGGACACCGCGGCGCTGGACACCCCGGCTCTGGCGCTGACCAATGCGTCGCGCGAGCTGCTGCGCATGGGTGATGTCATCGAGCAGATGCTGCAGCACCTGCTGGTGCTGATCAACGCCGGGGACAAGCAGCTGGCTCGGGAGGTGCGCCGCCTCGACGACGACGTCGACGCCCTCTACACGGCGATCAAGCTGTACCTGGCGCGCATGCCCCGCGATGACCTGGACGAGCGCGACAGCCGTCGCTGGGCCGAGACCATCGAACTGGCGATCAACCTGGAGCAGGCCGGCGATCTCATCGAACGCATGGCCAGCGATGTGGAGAGCAAGAAGATCGCCGCCCGGCGTTCCTTCTCGGCCTCCGGCGTGGACGAGCTCGCCGCCCTGCACCGGCTGCTGGTCGACAGCCTCAAGCTGTGCCTGTCGGTCTATCTGTCCGGCGACCTGGACGCGGCGCGCCGCCTGCGCCGACTCAAGCAGCGCTTCCGCCTGCTGGAACGGCGCTACGCCCATGCCCACGTCGAGCGGCTGCACCAGCAGGTAGTGGAAAGCTTCGAGACCAGCTCCCTGCACCTGGGTCTGCTCAGCGATATGCGCCGGGTCAACTCGCTGTTCTGCAGCATCGCCCACGGCGTGCTGGAGGCGGCCGATGCCGGTTACGCCACCGAGCACGAATTGCCGGTGGAAGGGCGGGAAGAGGCGGGTGAGGCCTGAGGTTGGGGTCCATGGGTGAGGCTACGCTGTCATCCACCCTACGGGGCTGTTTCGATTATCGCGGCCATGGCGGCGATAGACCGTAGGTTGGGTTGAGACAGCTCCATCGTCGAAGCCCAACATCGCCCGGGTCCCGAGACGATGTTGGGCTTCGCTGCGCTCAACCCAACCT
>CAUQPA010000514.1:0-3761 GCA_963519325.1 uncultured Pseudomonas sp.
TCGTCGCCCGCCGCCAGGGCGTGAGCGAGGTGCTCTGGCAGGCCGCGCGGCCATGAGCGCGCCAGCCGCGGCCCCGGCGCCACCGCCGCGCCGCCACGAGGGACTGCTGGCACTCTGGGACGGCCAGATCCTGCTCTTGGTCTGCCTGAACCTGGCGCTGCTGCTGTTCGACAGCCTCTATGCCCTGGGGCCGCTGAATCGCGCCCTGGCCGCGCTGCTGCCCGGCTTCCATGCCTTCTATGGCGAGCGCATCCACGCCCACTTCACCAGCATCGACCTGGTGTTCGTCGCCTTCTTCATCGCCGACGTGCTGCTCGGCTGGCTGGTGGCGGTGGTCGAACGGCGGCATGCCCGCTGGTACCACTATCCCTTCATCCACTGGTACGACGTGCTCGGCTGCATCCCCCTGGGCGGCTTCCGCCTGCTGCGGGCGCTGCGCATCGTCTCGCTGCTGTTGCGCCTGCAGCGCCTGGGCCTGATCGACATGCGCCGCTGGCGGCCCTATCGCCTGTTCGACCACTACTACCAGCTGCTCATGGAAGACCTGTCGGACCGGGTGATGATCAAGATCTGCGGCGAATTGCAGGACGAGCTGAATACCCGCGACGACTTCTCCCAGAGCGTCATCGACCGCGTCCTGCGCCCGCGCAAGCAGCGGCTGATCGACGGCATGGCACTACGCATCCAAGGCCTGGTGGAGCAGGGCTATGCGCAGAATCGCGCCACCCTGGAGCGGCTGGTCGCCGACGTAGTGCAGCGCGCCCTGGACGACAACCCGGACCTCGCCCGGCTCAAGCGCCTGCCCATGGGCGAACGCCTGGCCGACACCTTGGACGGCGTGCTCACCGACATCGTCAACGGCCTGGTGCGGGAAGCGGCGGCCAGTCTGCGCACCCGCGACTTCCGCGCCCTGGCCAGTCGCCTGGCCGACCAGGGCTTCGATCAGAGCCTGCCCAGCGGTGCCCAGGACAGTGCCCTGGACGACGTGCTGGTGGAGATCCTCGAGGTCTTCAAGCAGAAGGTCCTGCAGCGGCGGCTCGACCAGTTGGACGGCGAGCTCTGGCCGCAGGAATGGCAACGCAGCGAGATCGATCCGATCAACGCGCCCCGGCGCTGATCTGCTGCTGCAGGTTCTGCACCTGGGTCTGCAGGGTATTGATGTTTCTCGTGGTCTGCAGGCGGAAGGCGTCGAATTCCTTGCTGTCCGGCCCCACCGGCCGGGCATCCAGCTCACTGCGCAGTACCAGCAGGTCCTGCTGGATGTCGCCCAGGGCCTGGCTCTGGGCGCTTGGCTTCTTCAGCGCGGCGATGTCCGCCTGCAACGCCTTGTTCTGCGCGGTCAGGCTGGCGACCTGCTCGGCCAGGCTGCCGGTCTGGGCCAGGCCGTTCTTCAGCGCGGCCTGCTCGTCGGCCAGGGCCTTGAGCCGGGTATCCACCTCACCGCTGCCGGTCTGTACCGTCTGCACCGCCGTGGCGAGATTCTGCAGCCGGTTGTCCTGGGCCTGCTGGTTGTCGGTCACGCCCTGCTGCTGGCGCGTGAGATCGGCGACCTTGGTCTGCAACGTCTTGACCTGCAGCAGCAAGGCTTCGCGGCTGGTGGTGCCGGAGGATTCGCTTTCCACCAGCTTGCCGGAGATGTCCCTCAGGCGGCCCTGGGCGTCTTCGCTGATCCGCGCGAAGTTCTCCTGGGTGGCCACCACCTGCTCCTGCATCAGCAGCAGTTGCTGATGGCTCCACCAGGCGACGCCGGCCAGGGCCAGGGTCAGGGCGGCGACCAGTACCCAGAGCGGCGCCGTGGACGGTCCGCGCCGCGCGCCCCGCGGCGCATGCCCGGCAGTAGGCTCGCGATAGGGCTCGTCAGCCTCGACCGGACGCCGATTCGACGGCCGGCGGTCGTCACGCTCCGGCGTCAGACTCGGCACGTTATCCATTTCATCGAGAAGATCGTTGCGCATGGCGGACCTGTGGGTAAAGGCGGAAAGACGAAATCGCGGCCAGTATAACGGCCGATCCCCCGGGCGCGAGGTAGCCGGCCGCAGCTTTCGTATCGGGATCGTGCACCGAAACTCATACCGCGTCGATATCAATGCGCCATCACGGCGCACGGGAAACACCGCTACGCCAATCGAGCCGCCTAAGGGCTGGATCTGCAGCTTCTGGTATGAGCTTTGCGTCACACCAGGCTTCGTCGCCCTTGGAGGTCCAACAGCATGGAATACAGCAAAGCCTTCTTCGATTGCCTCACCGCCCTGCGGCGTCGGTTGCGCCAGGAACAGGGCCTGACCCTGCGCCTCGACGAGGTCGACGCCATCCCGCGGATGCTGGCCGCCAGCCTGGGCGCCGAGGATGCCGAGACCCGCGAGCTGGGCAAACGGCTGGCGGCGCTGGGTGGCCTGCCCCTGCCCGCGGAACGGCCGCAACCCAGGCCGGCGCTCCAGGATTCGGGCTTCGTCAGCCAGGAGTTCCTCGCGGCCGCGAATCGCTACGCCGGTCCGCTGCGGGGCTGACGCCCACGCGGGCGATACTCTTCCAGCGCCGCCCAGGAACTGGCCTCGGGTCTATAGCCGAAGGCCTCCTGCGCGGCGCGGATATCCAGGGTGAAGGGGTCGTCCAGCAGCTCGGGCCAGGGCGAGGCGAGACGCGGCGCCCGCAGCCGGGCATAGAGCCGCCGGGGATCGAAGGCCCTGGTCGCGGTCACCGGTGGCAGCTCGAAGCGCCGCAACAGGAAGTTGATGGCGTCCCAGCACACCAGCGGCTGGCCATCGCTGAGGTTGAAGACCTTGCCGGCGGCCGTCGCCGGCTGCTCCAGCAGCAGCGTCAGCAGCGCCTGGCGCAGGTTGGTCGCACTGGTGAAGTCCCAGCGGTTGAGGCCGTTACCACGCTGCCAGAGCTGCTTGGCGCGAGCGCGCTCGAGCAGCCAGCGGGCCCAGTCGCGGTCGGCCAGGCCGAGTACCTGGGCCGGGCGCAGCACCGTCACCTGCGGACCGAATTCACCGGCCGCCAGGGCCAGGCGCTCCAGTTGCAGACGCCATTGGGCCTCGCTGCTGCGCGGCTTGGCCGGTACCTGATCCTCCTTGAGCGCCTCGCCCCCGCGCTCGTAGACGCGGGCGGAAGAGACATAGAGGAATTGCGCGACCCGCTGCTGCAAGGCCGCCTCGATCAGCACCTGGCCGAGTTCCAGTGCAGCCGCGGTCGGCATCCCGGCCACGTCGGTGCAGTGGGCGATGGCGTCGATGTCGTCGCACAGCGCCACCACCTGCGCGGGCTGGTCGAGCAAGGCGGGGCGATATTCGGCGCCGCGCTCGACCAGGGCATCCAGGGTCGCCCCGGGCCGGCCGTGCACGCGCACCAATTGGCCGCGGTCGAGCAGATCGCAGGCCAGGCCCGCACCGAGGGCATCGCTGGCGCCCGTGATCAAGATACGCATGTCGCTGGGATTCCCTGAAAGGCCGCGGTCGCGCCGCGGGCGACCGGTCCGCCAGTGTACCCAAAGCCTCGGCCGGACGCCGCTAGTCGCGTACCAGCCACTGACCGGCAACGTCTTCCAGGTGCCGGGTCAGGGCCTGCAGGGAAGCGCCGCCATTGCGCCAGTGGTGCCAGAACAGGGGCACGTCCACCCAGTGACCCGGCACCAGGTCCACCAGGGCACCGCTGGCACGGGCGGCGGCGCTCTGGATGTCCGGCAGCAGGCCCCAGCCGATGCCACTCTGGGTCATCTGCAGGAAACCCTCGGCGGACGGGCACAGGTGGTAATCGAAGGG
>CAUQPA010000515.1:0-3758 GCA_963519325.1 uncultured Pseudomonas sp.
ACCGTACCCTGGGCTGGGCCCTGCGCCATCGGCGACTGACCCTGCTGAGCCTGATCGCCACCATAGTGCTCAACGTGGTGCTCTACGTGGTGGTGCCCAAGACCTTCATGCCGCAGCAGGACACCGGCCAATTGATCGGCTTCATCCGCGGCGACAACGCCCTGTCGTTCCAGGTGATGCAGCCCAAGATCGAGATCCTGCGCAAGGCGCTGCTGGCCGATCCGGCGGTGGCCAGTGCCTCCGGCTTCGTCGGCAGCTCGGGTGCCGGCAGCGGGGTGAACAACGCGGTCATGCTGATCCGCCTCAAGCCCATCGCCGAGCGCAAGCTGGATGCCCAGAAGGTCATCGAGCGCATCCGCGCCAACGCGCCCAAGGTGCCGGGCGCCCAGCTGTTCCTCATGGCCGACCAGGATCTGAGATTCGGCGGGCGCCAGCAGAGTACCTCGTCCTATGAGTACAACCTGCTGTCCGGCGATGTCGACCTGCTGGAAACCTGGCAACCTAAGGTGCTGGCAGCGCTCAAGGCGCTGCCGGAATTGACGGCGGTGGACGGTCGCGAGGGCAGTACCCAGCAGATCACCCTGCAGATCGACCGGGAAATGGCCAAGCGGCTGGGTGTGAACATGGAAACCGTCGCCGCGGTGCTCAACAATTCCTTCGCCCAGCGGCAGATCTCGACCATCTACGAGCCGCTCAACCAGTACAAGGTGGTGATGGAGATCAATCCGCGCTATGCCCAGGACCCGACCGTCCTCGAGCAGGTGCGGGTCATCACCGCCAGCGGCGCCCAGGTGCCGCTGTCGGCCTTCGCCCATTACACCAACAGCCTGGCCGAGGACCGCGTCACCCACGACGGCCAGTTCGCCTCGGAAAGCATCAACTTCGACCTGGCCCCGGAGGTCAGCCTGGAGCAGGCGACGCGGGCGGTACAGCGCGCCGTGGCCGCCATCGGCCTGCCGAGCGACGTCCAGGGGCGGCTGGGTGGCTCCGCCAACATCTTCGCCAGCACCGTCTCCGGGCAGCCGCTGATGATCCTCGGCGCCCTGGTGCTGGTCTATATCGTGCTCGGCGTACTCTACGAGAGCTACGTGCACCCCTTGACCATCCTCTCGACGCTGCCGTCGGCCGGGGTGGGGGCCTTGTTGGCCATCCAGCTCACCGGCGGCCAGTTCAGCCTGATCTCCATGCTCGGGCTGTTCCTGCTGATCGGCGTGGTGAAAAAGAACGCCATCATGATGGTGGACCTGGCCCTGCAGCTGGAACGCCAGCAGGGCCTGACGCCCGAGGAAGGCATCCGCCAGGCCTGCCTGCTTCGCCTGAGACCTATCCTCATGACCACCATGGCCGCCATCCTCGGCGCCGTGCCGCTGCTGATCGGCGATACCGAGGGCGCTGAGATGCGCCAGCCGCTGGGCCTGGTGATCGTCGGCGGACTGGTGCTGAGCCAGATCCTCACCCTCTACACCACCCCGGTGGTCTATCTCTATTTCGAACGCCTGCGCCGCCGCGTCAATCGCTGGCGCGGCATCCGTACCGACGCTGCCCTGGATACGCCGCTATGATTCCAACCCTGCGCCTGTCGGCGCTGACCCTGGCGCTATTACTGGCCGGTTGCACCCTGGGCCCGGACTACCAGCGGCCGACCACCACGGTACCGGTCGCCTATCGCCATGCCGAGGGTTGGCAGGCGGCCGCGCCCAAGGACCTGGAGCTGCGTGGCGACTGGTGGCGGCGCTACGACGACCCGACCCTGGACCGGCTGATGGTCCAGCTGAACCAGCGCAACCAAAGCCTGGCCCAGGCCGAGGCCAGCTATCGGCAGTCGCTGGCCCTGGTACGCCAGGCCCGTTCCGCGCTATTCCCCACCCTGACGAGCAGCCTGGGAGCTACGCGCGCCGGGCGCGGCGGTGGGTCGGGCAACAGCACCGTCATCCGCAACTCCAGCGGCACCAGCAGTACCGTCAGCAGCGGCGGCGTGAGCACCATCAACAACTCCTACGACGCGAGCCTGGGGGTGAGCTGGGAGGTCGATCTCTGGGGCCGCGTACGCCGGCAACTGGAAGCGGACCGCGCCACCGCCCAGGCCAGCGCGGCGGAGCTGGCAGCGACCCGGCTGAGCCTGCAGACCCAGTTGGCCACCAACTATTTGCAATTGCGGGTGCTAGACGCCCAGCAGCGATTGCTCGACGCCACCGTCGCCGCCTATGAGCGTTCGCTGCGCCTAACCCAGAACCAGTACCGTGCGGGGATCGTCACCCCGGCCGACGTCGCCCAGGCCACCACCCAGCTCAAGAGTACCCAGGCCGACGCCATCGATCTCAGGTATCAGCGTGCCCAGCTGGAAAACGCCATCGCGGTACTGGTCGGCGAAGTCCCGGCCAATTTCCAGCTGGCCGCAGTCAAGACGATTCCCGAGTTGCCGCCGCTGCCGAGCGCCGTGCCCTCTACGCTGCTCGAACGTCGTCCGGACATCGCCCAGGCCGAGCGCCAGGTCATGGCCGCCAACGCCGCCATCGGCGTCGCCGAAGCCGCCTATTATCCCGACCTGACCCTGAGTGCTAGCGGCGGCTATAGCGCCAGCCAGTGGGGCAACCTGATCAGCACGCCAAATCGCTTCTGGTCGATCGGGCCGTCCTTTGCGCTGTCGCTGTTCGATGGCGGCCTGAGACGCGCCCAGGTGGAGTCCGCCGAGGCCAGCTATGACGCCAGCGTCGCCGGCTACCGCCAGATCGTGCTCGACGGCTTCCGCGAGGTGGAAGACTACCTGGTACAACTGCGCACCTACGACGACGAAGCCGGGGTCCGCCAGGAGGCCCTGGCGGCCGCCCGCCGCGCACTGCAGCTGGCGCAGAACCAGTACCAGGCCGGCTTGATCGGCTATCTCGACGTGGTCACCCTGCAGACCACCGCCCTGAGCAACGAACGCACCAACCTGACCCTGCTGGGGAGTCGCCTGAGTGCCAGCATCCAGCTGATCGCCGCGCTGGGCGGCGGCTGGGATGGCGATCTTGCCCCCGCCGCAGCGCCTCGCCGTCCCTGAGCCCAGGCAGGAGAAGTCGGGCAGGTTCATAATCACGGCCATGCCGGTGCGCCGTAGCGACCGCTCCTACAGTTATCTTGGAGCCCTTAGGAACGGCCGCATCGCCGTGATCGAACGTAGTGACTCATGCCTGTAGGAGCGGACCAAGGCCGCGATAAAGCAGGTCCAGTCGGTAGGGTGGAAAACCGCGCAGCGTTTTCCACACGTGAGCTTTGGAGTCGCGAGGGCCGCGCGTTGGGCTGAGTATCTCAGTGGAAAAGGCTGCGCCGTTTTCCACGCTACGTCGCTGGGCAGTCGCCTGAGCACCAGCGTCCAGCTGATCGCCGCGGTGGGTGGCGGCTGGGATGGCAACCTTACGCCACCCGCGCCACCGCGGCGGCCCTGACGGCAGGCATGAAAAAGCCGGGCAGAGGCCCGGCTTTTTCGCCTGGCTGGCGGCTCAGTTGGGGAAGAGTTCGCCCAGCTTCATGCTCAGCATCATGTTGCCTTCGACCCGCAGCTTGCCGGACATGAAGGCCTGCATACCGTCGGTCTCGCCGCTGACGATACCGGCCAGGGTGGCCTGGTCCATGATCAGGGTGCAATCCGGATCGGCGGCGTCGCCCTGCTGGACGTCGCAGGTGCCATCCTTGATGACCACGTAGTAGTTGTCACCGCCTTCGACGTCGAACTGATAGGTCAGATCCAGCCCGGCCGCGGCGGCGGAACTATTCCGGGT
>CAUQPA010000516.1:0-3750 GCA_963519325.1 uncultured Pseudomonas sp.
CAGTCGGAGCGGGTCTCGTCCTTGGGCAGGTCGATCTGCAGCACATCGGCCACCAGCCGCTAAAAGCCCATGGAGTGCGCCAGCCCCAGGTAGGCCGCGGCCAGCTGGGTATCGTACAGCGGCTGCGGTAGGCTGCCGGTCAGGCGCAACAGGACTTCCAGGTCTTCGCTGCAGGCGTGCAGCACCTTGACCACCGCCCGGTCCTCCAGCAGCGCGGCGAACGCCGTCCAGTCGCCGATGCACAGGGGATCGACCAGATAGGCCTGTTCGCCGTCACCGATCTGGATCAGGCCGGCCTTGGGATAGAAGGTGTCGACCCGCATGAATTCGGTGTCGAGGGCGATGAAGGGCAAGGTCTGGCAACGCTGGCAGAGGGCTGCCAGCGCGGCGTCGTCGCGGATCCAGTGGGGGGCAGAAGTCAAGGGCGCACTCCGAACGTAGGAGCCGACAGTATAAGCCACCCGGACAGGATCTTCGGTGCCGCTTGATCCGCCTTTCGGGTGCCCGAAGGCAGGGCATTCAGCGGCTTTCCAGGCGGGTTCGTCGGATGAACGCTCGCTGACCACCCCGAACCAAACGTGACCGAATAGTTTTTTTTGTATTCGCAGGCAGGGCCTGCTAAAAGCTGAATGTGCGCAGGAACTCACTCGGACTTGGGAATCCGCGGAGGTAAGCGCTTTCTCGCCTTTCAATGGAGCTGCAAGAGCATGAAAACAATAAAACTGACCCTACTTGCATTGGCCGTCTCGAGCGCTTCCGGCTATGCCCTGGCCAACGGCCTGGCCATCAACGAACAGAGCGTCAGCGGCATGGGGACCTCCTTCGCCGGACGGTCTTCCTCCGCGCAGGATGCCTCGACCATCTATGGCAACCCGGCCGGCATGTCCCGCCTGGGCCGGGAGGTGTCCCTGGGTGGCGCCTACATCCACGCCAAGGTCGACATCAAGGACGTCAACGCCCGTTATGCCAACGGCCAGCAGGTGCCGGGCAGCAACGACGGCGACATGGTGCCCAATTCGGTGGTGCCCTTCGGCTACTTCGTCACCCCGGTGGACGACCGCCTGCACTTCGGCCTGGGGGTGTACGTCCCCTATGCGCTGATCAGCAACTACGAGCACGCCTTCCAGGGCCGCTACCAGGGCCAGGCGAGCAAGGTGGAAGTCATCACCGTGCAGCCCACCGTCAGCTACAAGATCACCGACAAGGTGTCCATCGGCTTCGGTCCGACCATCAACCGCATCGAAGGCAAGCTCAACAGCAACCTGACCGCCAACGCCTTTGGCGGCGGCGATGCCCAGGTCAAGATCGACGGCGACGATACCGCCTATGGCTTCAACGTCGGCGTCCTCGCTGATCTCACCGACGACCTGACCTTCGGCCTGACCTATCACTCCAAGGTCAGCTACAAGCTCAAGGGCAATACCGAGGTCACCGGGGCCGGCAGCGCCAGCCCGACCCTCAACAGCATTCTCACCCGGCTCAATGGCAAGTACGACGCCAGCCTGAACCTGACCCTGCCGGAAAGCAGCGATGCCTCCTTCACCTATCGGCTAAACAACGACTGGACGCTGTACGCCGGAGCGACCTGGACGCGCTGGAGCCGCCTGCAGTCCATCACCGTGGAGAACGAAGGCACCCCCACCCTGCCGGTACTGGGCAATCGCCTTGGCGAGATCAGCGAGGAATTCAACTGGAAGGACACCTGGTCCTACGCCGTGGGCGCCGCCTACCAGCTGAATCCGCAGTGGGTGCTGCGCGCCGGCATGGCCCTGGATCCCTCGCCGGCGGACAACGCCGATCGCAACGTGCGCGTCCCGGTGGGCGATCGCAAGACCTTCTCCCTGGGCGCGGGCTGGTCCCCGACCAAGGAGATGACCATCGACGTCGCCTACGCCTACCTCTGGGAAGACAACGTCAAGGTCAACCGTGCCCCCGATGCCTTGCGGGGCGGCTACAACGCCAAGTACGACAACAGCGCCCACGGCCTGGGTGCCCAGCTGACCTACCGCTTCTAAGCCCCGGGGTCTGCCGCTCGAAGCCGCCGCCAGGCGGCTTCCTGCTTTCTGGCGTCCGGTCAGTCCAGCCGCACCACTACCTTGCCGAAGGCGCCCCGGGCCAGATGGTCCAGGGCCGCGGGCAGCTCCGCCAGCGGATAATCGGCAGCCACGACCGGGGTTATGCCCGCCTGGTCGATCCAGCGCACCAGGTCTTCCAGGGCCCGGCGATTGCCCACCGCGACGCCCTGGAGCCGGGCCCGCTTGGCGAACAGCGGCGCGCAGGGCACCTGCAACTGGAAACCCTCCAGCACCCCGACCACGGCAATCGTCCCGCCGGGTGCCAAGGTGTCCAGGGTCCGGCCCAGGTCGCCGCCGGCCAGCTCCACCGCGATGTCCACCCCGCGGCCACCGGTGGCCTGCCAGACCTGCTCGGCCCAGTCGGCCCGGTTGCGATCCACCACCCGCTGGATACCCAGGGCCAGGGCGCGCTCGCGCTTGGCGGCGCTGGCGCTGGTCAGCACCACCTGGGCGCCGCGGCTGAGGGCGAGCTGGGCGGCGAACAAGGCCACCCCTCCGCTGCCCTGCACCAGCACCCACTGCCCCGCCTGCAACCGGCCCACTTCGACCAGGCTGTGCCAGGCGGTGAGACCGGCACAGGTCAGGGTGCTGGCACCTACCGCATCCAGGGTCTTGGGGGCGGCGACGAGGTTGTCCTCGTGCACCCGCACGAATTCGCCCAGCACCCCGGGCAGCTCGGCACTGCCGAAGGCCGCGTCGGGGCCCCGGCCTGGCAGGGGCTCGTCGAGCCAGTCGCGCCAGAAGGTGTTGATCACCCGTTGGCCCAGCTGGACCCGGCTTACCGCCGGCCCGAGGGCCACTACCTCACCCGCCAGGTCCGAGCCGGGCACCAGGGGAAAGCGCAGCGCACTGCCCATACCGTTCTCGAGGATCAGGCGATCGCGATAATTGAGGGAGACCGCGGCGACGCGCACCAGCACCTCGTGAGGGCCGGGCGACGACAGCGGCACCTCGGCCAGGCGCAGGTGGGTGGAGCCGTAGTCGTGCAATTGCCATTGCCTGGCGGTGGAGGGGAGCATGGGATGTTCCTTAGGCTGGTGGGATGCGACCAGCTTATTGGATAGCCCTTGGCCCAGGTTGCGCGTTAAATTCGCATCATCGAATAGCCTTAGGCGACAATCCCATGATCCGGGCAGACTCCCTGGGCGGCATCGCCGCCTTCGTCCAGGCCGTACAGTCGGGCAACTTCAGCAGCGCCGCGCAGCGCCTGCACCTGTCGCGTTCGGCGGTGGGCAAGGCCGTGGCGCGTCTGGAAGAACAGCTGGGCGTGCCGCTGTTCCAGCGCACCACACGCAGCCAGCGCCTCACCCTGGAGGGCGAGCTGTTCTATCAGCGCTGCCTGCGCATCCTGGCCGAACTGGAGGGCGCCGAGGACGAGCTGGCCCACGGCCGCCAGAGGCCGCGGGGTCGTCTGCGGCTGAGCATGCCGGTGCTGCTGGGGCGGCGCTGCCTGGCGCCGATCCTGCTGGAGCTGGCCGAGCGCTGGCCGGAGCTGCAGTTCGAGTTGTCCTTCAACGATCGCAAGGTGGACCTGCTGGAAGAAGGCGTCGACCTGGCCATCCGCAGCGGCCCGCTGGACGATACCCCCGGCCTGCGCGCGCGCCGGTTGGGCGAGGACCTCATGGTGGTCTGCGCCGCGCCCGCCTGGCTGGCGCGGCAGGGCACGCCCCTTACC
>CAUQPA010000517.1:0-3747 GCA_963519325.1 uncultured Pseudomonas sp.
CCCGACCCTCTCCGGGAGGGAGAGGGGGCTAGCTAGGTAGGTTGGCGCTGAGCGTAGCGAAGCCCAACAGCGCTAGCGTCGCCGGGCGCTGTAGACCTTGAAGCCGTCGCGCTCGGCGAGGGTGCGGCAATTGCCGAAGGCCGCCTCGATCAGTGGTGGATAGCGCAGGAAGCTGTTGGCCACCAGGCGCAGTTCGCCGCCGGGTCGCAGGTGGCGTACGGCTTCGGCGAGCAGGGTCTCGGTGGTGCGATAGTCGGTCTTCACGCCGCTGTGGAAGGGCGGATTGCTGACGATGGCGGCGAGCCCCGTGGGTGCCGCGGCGATGCCGTCGCCAGCGATTACCGTACCGGCCAGGCCATTGGCCGCCAGGGTCTGGCGACTGCTGGCCACCGCGAAGGCATCCACGTCCAGCAGGTGCAGGGTGCTGGCGGGATAACGCCGGGCCAGGGCCGCGCCGACCACGCCCGCACCGCATCCGAAGTCCAGCACCGCGCCCTCGGGGAGATCGTCGAGGTGCTCCAGCAGCAACGCCGTACCCACGTCCAGCCGGCCGTGGCTGAAGACGCCCGGCAGGCTGAGGATGTCCAGCGCCAGGCTGGCCCAGGCCAGCTGCTGGCGTTGCAGCCAGGCATCCGGCTGCGGATCGGCCAGGGATCGCGGTCCCGGCACCACCCACAGCTGGCAGTGGCGGGCGCTGTCGAGCTTGCTGGCCGTGCCGAAGGCACCCAGCTGGCGTGCGGCGCGCTCGATGCCGGCTTTCTTTTCACCTACCAGGTAGAGCTGGCCGCCGGCGGGTAGCCGATGGCTCAGGGCGGTGAGCAGGAAGTCGGTGGCCTCCCGGGATTTGGGCAGGAACAGCACGGCGTCGGTGAAATCGCCCGGCGGCGGCTCGATACCGAAGCTGCAGCGCCCCGGATAGCGCGCCAGCAGCAGGTCGGCTTCGCCGGCATGCCAGCTCCAGCCGCTGGCCGCGGGCAGGACGCCGAGCAGGTCGTCGGCCGGCAGCCCGGCCAGCAGCAGGGCGCCGCCGAAGCGTTCGGGATGACGGAGAAGGACTTCGCTGCGCGGATCCATGGAGGCTACCTGGCAAAAAAGCGCGAACTTTAGCAGACCACCCGCTGCGGCGTGCCGGCGAAATGGCCGCGTCCGTTCTCGGCGAGCTGGCCGATGATGCGTTGCCGGGCTTCGCGACTGCCCCAGGCGTTATGCGGGGTGACGATCAGCCGCGGGATGTCCCCGGCCAGCAGCGGATTGCCCTCGCGCGGCGGCTCCACGCTGAGGACGTCGGTGGCGGCACCGGCCAGGTGCCCGCGGCGCAGGCAGTCGGCCAGGGCCTGCTCGTCGACGATGCCGCCCCGGGCGGTATTGACCAGGAAGGCCGTGGGTTTCATCGCCGCCAGCTCGGCGGCACCGAGCATCCCGCGGGTCTGCTCGGTGAGTGGGCAGTGCAGGGTCAGGGCGTCCACCTGCGGCAGCAGCTCGGCCAGCGGCAGGCTCCCGGGGCGCGCCGGCCGCCCGGGCAACTGGCCCACCAGGGTACGCATGCCGAAGGCCTCGGCCAGGCGTTGCACGGCGCTGCCCAGCTCGCCCAGGCCGAGCAGGCCGAGGGTCTTGCCCTCCAGTTCGACGATGGGGTGATCGAGGAGGCAGAACTGGCTAGCGCTCTGCCAGCGGCCGGCGCGGACGTCCGCCTGGTAGTCCGGTAGCCGCGTGGCCAGGGCCAGCAGCAGCGCCAGGGTGTGCTGGGCGACCGAGGGGGTGCCATAGCCCTGGCAGTTGCAGACGCGTACGCCCTGGGCGCGGGCGGCGTCCAGGTCGACATTGTTGGTGCCGGTGGCGCTGATCAGCACCAGCTTCAACTCCGGGCAGGCGGCGAAGACCGCGGCGTCCAGCGTCACCTTGTTGATCAGGGCCACCTGGGCCCCGGCCAGCCGGGCGGCCACCTCCGCCGGCGCCGTGGCCGCGTGCAACTCCAGCTCGTCGAACGCCGCGCGCAGGGGCGCCGGATCCAGATCACCCAGGTCGAGGGAGGCATAGTCGAGGAACACGGCGCGAACGGGCATGACGACTCCAGCATGAACGAAAAGAGGGAGTCCGAGCCTAGCAGCCGTGGGTCGTCCAGGAAAACCTCCGGCCCGTGGCTGGAGTATGCTGGCGGGATGAATTATCTCGCGCATCTGCACCTCGGCGGTCCTGGTCGAGAGGATCGACTCGGCAGCCTCTACGGCGATTTCGTCAAGGGTTCGGCCGACGCCTGGCCGGCGGGCATCGCGGCCGGTATCCGGCTGCACCGGCGTATCGATGTCTACACCGACGACCATCCCCTGGTGGCCCGGGCCAAGGCGCGCCTGCCCGCGGCGCGGCGGCGGGTCGCCGGGCTGCTGGTGGATGTGTTCTTCGATCACTGCCTGGCGCGGCTCTGGCACGACTATGCCGACCAGCCCCTGGCGGGCTTCGTCGCCGACTGCTATCGCACCCTGCTCGCCGAGCCTGAGCTGCCACCGCGCCTGGCTCGCATCGCGCCGCTGATGGCGCACCAGGACTGGCTGGGCAGCTATGTCGATTTCGCCGTGCTGGAGCAGGTGGTGGAGGGCATGGCGCGGCGACTGTCGCGCCCCGAGCTGCTGGCCGGTGCCTTCGCCGAGCTGGAGGTGGCGTACGACGGCCTGGTGGAGGACTTCCGCGGCTTCTATCCGCAGCTGCAGGCCTTCGCCGCCGCCGAGCGCGCGGCGGCGCGGCTGACCGGCTGAATTCCCAGCCGCTCGGCGATGGCCGCCTGGCACTGACCGGCCAGCACCTGGCGCGGTTGTCCCTGGGACGCCAGCGGCGGCAGGAAGTCGATTCTCAGGGTAGTGCCACCATTTTCCAGCAGCCGGCGCAGATGGCTGACCAGGTCGTCGTCGCCGATGAAGGGAGCCGCCTCATCACGGCGACCCGCGCGCCAGTAGCTCAGGGCCACGGGTTGCAGCGGGGTGCCGGTGGCAATGGCCGGACTCAGCAAGCGACCATGAAAGGTCCGGAGCTGGCTACCGTCGGTGGTGGTGCCTTCGGGAAAGAGCATCAGCGACAGGCCCTGGGTCAGGCGCGCCGTCAGTACTTCCCCCAGGGCGTCGCCGCGCTCGGCGCCCCGCTGGATGAACAGGGTGCCGGCCGCGCGGGTCAGCCAGCCGGCGAAGGGCCAGGCCGCGACCTCCGCCTTGGACAGGAAGCTCAGGGGCCGCAGGCTGCCGAGGCCGACGATGTCGAGCCAGGACACGTGGTTGGCCAGCCAGAGGTGGGTGCCCCGCGGCACCTCGCCGCGTACGTCCAGGCGCAGGCGCAAGGCCCGGGTCAGGGCCTGGAAGAAGCTGCGGGTCAGGCGCTGGCGCAGCGCCAGGCAGGGGCGGCGGGTGAGGGCCGTCGCCAACGCCACGGTCAGGGCGAACAGCGTCCCGAGCAGCAGCGCGGCGAGCACCGGCAGCAGGCGCAGCGACAGGCGCAGGCGCCTCACACCGCGGCCTTGAAGTGACGGGCATAGCGCGGACAGAGGTCTTCGCGCCGCAGCAGGATGAACACATCGGCCACGCCGAATTCGGGATCCCAGCAGGGCGCACCACAGACCTGGGCGCCCAGGCGCAGATAGGCCTTGAGCAGCGGCGGCAGTTGCACCTCCAGGTTGTCCGGCACGGCGACGAAGGGCAGCGGCCGGCGCGGGGTGGCGCGGATCGCCGGCGTGCGCTCGTCCCGTGCGGCCTGGCGCAGCAGGGC
>CAUQPA010000518.1:0-3741 GCA_963519325.1 uncultured Pseudomonas sp.
TGTGTTTTAGAGACAGCACTGCCACTGTCGGTCTGGCGCTGGCCGTTGTTGTCCCAGTCGTCGAACAGCTCGATACCGGCGCGCCGGGTCGGGACCACGGCGATCAGCAGGCGACCGCTGTCGTCGTTTTCCAGCGCCGACAGCAGCAACAGGTCGGAATCCAGGGCGCCGCTGCAAAAGCTCTTCTGACCGTCCACCTGCCAAGCGTCATCCTGGCGGCGGGCGAGGGTACGACGGTCCAGGGGATTGAGCGCATTGCCCCAGAACAAGGCCTCGCGGGCGGTGCGCTCCAGCCAGGGGCGCCACTGCGCGGGTTGACCGAACAACTGGGCGGTCGCCAGCAGCAGGTGATGAAAAGCGAAGACATGGGCGAGGGAGCTGTCGACCTGGGCGAGCCGGCGCACTGCTTCCAGAGTTTCGTCCCAGGCAGCGCCCAGCCCGCCCAGCTCGCGTGGAATGCTCAGGGCCAGCAGGCCGCTCTGGCGCAGGGCATCTCGTTCGGCCTTGGGCGTCCCGCCCTGGCGATCGCGCTCGGCGGCCGAGGCGGCGAAGGTCGCCAGCAGGGGGGTGAGAGGTTCCAGCAGCGAATCGGACATGAAGGACTCTTATCTTTGAGAAGTACGGCAGGCGTTAGAACGTAAAGCCGGTTAAACCCCGATACGAAATATTTTTTTGTTATTAGTTAATGGCCTTCTATCTTCTCAGGCGACCGCCCGGTCACCTTTCGGTTATTGGGCTAAAGATTTCGCGCGGACCTGCCGTTATAGGTCTAACTCCAACCTCTGAGCAGGGGTATGCCATGTTCAACAAGGGACTAAAACAAGAACTGCAGCGCCTGCGCGAGCAGGTCGATTCCTTCAAGCAGCTCAAGGCCGAGCTCGACGAGGAAATGCTGGGCGTCGAGCTGGACGGCAAGGGCTGCATCAGCGCGGTGAACGGCAATTTCGAAAGGGAAATGGGGGTCCGCGCCGCCGATGTGCTCGGGCGCCCGCTGGTGGATCTCATCCCCGCCCACACCAAGGGCGAAGAGTATAGTCGGCGGCTGCAGCAAAGCCTGAGCCAGGGTACCCACTTCAGTGGCGCCCTGCGTCTGCTGCGTGGCGACGGGCGGGAAGCCTGGTTGCGCGGCATCCTGCATCCCTTCCATGACAGCCAGGGGCGGGTGCAGCGCTTCCGGCTGTTCTGCAACAACCTGACCCGCACCATCGAGACGTCCCGCGAGCACGAGAGCCTGCTCAAGGCCTTGCGCCGATCGACGGCGGTCATCGAATTCAATCTCGAGGGCGAGGTGCTCGACGCCAATGATCGCTTCCTGCAGGCGATGGGCTATTCCCTGGCCCAGATCAAGGGCAAGCACCACCGGATCTTCTGCGAACCTGCCGAGGCCAGCTCCGAGGCCTACCAGCAATTCTGGGCGCGCCTGCGCCGTGGCGAATTCGTCGTCGCCCGCTTCAAGCGCCTCGATGCCCAGGGGCGCGACGTCTGGCTGGAGGCTTCCTACAACCCGGTGATCGATGCCCATGACCGGCTGTACAAGGTGGTCAAGTTCGCCACCGTGATCACCGATCAGGTCCATCAGGAACAGGCGGTGTCCGAGGCGGCCGGTGTGGCCTTCGAACAGTCCCGGCATACCGACGATACCGCGCGCAAGGGCGCCGTGGTGGCGCAGCAGACGGTGGACGTCATGCGCGCCCTGGCGGACCAGATGCAGGAGGCGGTGAAGGGTATCGAGGCGCTGGACAACCAGTCCCAGGTGATCGGCACCATCATCAAGACCATCAGCGGCATTGCCGAGCAGACCAACCTGCTGGCGCTCAACGCCGCCATCGAGGCCGCGCGCGCTGGCGAGCAGGGCCGCGGTTTCGCCGTGGTGGCCGATGAGGTCAGGCAACTGGCCTCGCGGACTAGCAAGGCCACCGAGGAGATCGTCGGCGTGGTCCAGCAGAACCAGCAGCTGGCGAGCGACGCGGTGAAGGTCATCGAGAACGGTCGCCGCCAGGCCGAGCAGGGGCTGGAGCTGGCGGGCCAGGCCGGACAGGTGATCGTGGAGATCCAGGACGGCGCCCAGCGGGTGGTCGGCGCGGTGGGGCGTTTCGCCCGCCAGCTCTCGACCTGATCCGGGCGGGTCTTGCTCTGCGCCTGACGAAACGGCAGCCCCAGGGCTGCCGTTTTGCAGGGGGTCACCGGCAGGATCAGCCCTGCTTGCTGCCACCACCGATCTGCCAGACGAAGGGCGGCTCGCTGCCGTCGATCTCCCAGGCGCCGACGATGCGCTCCTTGTAGATCAGCGGATTGTGCGAGGCGGCGGTACGGGCATTGCGCCAGTGCCGGTCGAGACCCTTGGCGGCGCGCGTGGCCGAGGCGCCCAGGGCGTTGAACAGGTCGCTGGTGGCACGCAGTACCAGGTCGGCCACCGCCGACTGGGCCTGGGCGGATTCCAGTTCGGCCGCGACGTTGGCGCGGTGTTCGGCGGCTGCATCCTGGCGATAGCGGGCCTCGAAGGCGACCTGGGCCGCCGCGGCGGCGCTCAGGGTCGCGGCCTCGGCCGCGTAGACGAAGGCCGAGGCCTTGCCCACCACCTGCTGCACCTGGGGATCGTCGCTGGCCGCGCTGGCGTTGCCATGGCTGTAAACGCGGGTGCGGCCCCGTACCTCCTGGGCGAATTCCCTGACCGCCGCCTGGCCGCTGCCCGTGATCACGGCGAGCAGCACCAACTGGTAGAAGGCGGTCTGGTACTTGAAGCGGGTAGCGAAATCGATCAGGTTTTCCGGCTCCACCCGCACGCCCTCGAACACCGAGGTGCCACTGGCGGTGGTGCGCTGGCCAAAGCCATCCCAGTCGTCGGACTGGCGGACGCCCGGCTGGTCGGTGCGGATGGCGGCGATGACGTCGCCGCCGGTGTCGTCGCGCTGGGCGTAGACGTCGATCCAGTCGGCGAACAGGCTGCCGGTGCTGTAGTACTTGGTGCCATCGAGGCGCCATTCGCCATCCTGCTGGCTGACCCGGGTGATCACCTCGCCGAGCCTGACGGTGCCGATCTCGGTCCAGGCATTGCCGACCAGTTCGCCCGCGACGAAGCGTTCGAACCACACCGCCTGGGACGCACTGGCATGGGCGTTCAGGCGATCCTCGACGAAGGCGAAGTGGCCACGCAGGGCCTGGGGCAGATTGCTGTCGGCGGCGGCCAGCTCGATCAGCAGCCGGACCAGCTGCGGCAGGCTGGCGCCGCCACCGCCGAATTCCAGCGGCACCCGTACGGCGCCGAAGCCGGCTTCCTTGAGCCAGGCCACGGGCGCATAGGGGAGGGTGCGGGAGCGCTCGCGCTCCAGGGCACCTTCGGCGATGCGGGCGAAGACGGGGCGGAAGCGGGCGGCCAGGCGTTCGTAGTCCGGCGCATCGGTGAGGGTCGGCGGTAGAGGGCGAGCGGGCAGATTCATGGAAGATCCTCGGCGGGTGAACGGTCGACGCCAGGGCCTTTGCAAGAGCGTTGCCAGCCTGGAATGCCCGTCCCGACGGGCTTTGCCAAGCCTGGGCTGTCCGGATGGCAGCAGGCTGCCCGGGCACTGTTGCCCAGGCGACAGTGGTGCCCGGCAGGCTAGACTGGGGCTTTTACGGAGTCGCCATGGACCTGCTCTTTCTCGGCACCTCGGCCGGGGTGCCGACCCGTCGCCGCAATGTCGCAGCCCTTGCGCTGATCGAGGATCAGGGCAAGGGCTGGTTCCTCGTCGACTGCGGCGAAGC
>CAUQPA010000519.1:0-3739 GCA_963519325.1 uncultured Pseudomonas sp.
GGCAAGGTCATCGCCGTGCTCTTCGTCGGCTTCGACTACACCGATGCCCAAGCCCAGCAACTGGCCCAGCTCGCCCAGCTGCGCATCGGCGAGACCGGTTCCCTGGCGCTGCTCGACGAGCAGGGCAAGTGGCTGGTCGCGCCGGCCAACGCCAAGCAGGCCGATGAGCTGCTCGCCGCGCTCAAGAGCGATCCCAGGCGTCGCGAGCACAGCTGGCAGGACGGCAACCAGGACTTCCTCAGCGTCAGCGCACCGGTGGCCGGCGAAGGCTGGACGGTGGTCGCCACCCTGCCCAAGGCCGAGCTGGACGCTCCCGTGCATGCCGTCGGCCTGCGCCTGGCCATCGGCAGCCTGATCGCCCTGTTGCTGGCGGTGGCCGCCTCGGTACTGCTGCTGCGCCGCAAGCTCAGCCCGCTGGCCCAATTGGTGGAACGTGCCCAGGCCCTTGGTCGTGGCCAGCTCAGCGTCCGCGTCGAGGCCCGTAGTCACGACGAGATCGGCGAACTCGCCCTGAGCTTCAACCAGATGGCCGATGCCCTGGCGTCCACCGTCGAACAGGTGCGTGGCTCCTCGCGCTCGGTCACTGATCGCTCCCAGCAGCTGAGCCATCTCTCCGACCAGACCCTGCGCCGCTCCGCCGAGCAGTCGACCCAGATCGACAGCATGGCCAGCGCCGTGGAGGAATTCAGCGCCACCGCCCAGAACATCGCCGACGGCGTGCAGCGCACCGAGCGCCTGGTCCAGGAGAATGCCCAGCAGACCCGCACCGGCACCCAGGCCATGCAGGGCGCCTCGGGCGCGCTGGAGCAGATCGCCGACTCCCTGGCCAGCACCGCCGAACTCATCAAGGGCCTGGATGACCGTTCCCAGCAGATTGGCGGCATCATCGGCGTCATCAGCGGGATCGCCGAGCAGACCAACCTGCTGGCGCTCAACGCGGCCATCGAAGCCGCCCGCGCCGGCGAGCAGGGCCGTGGCTTCGCCGTGGTCGCCGACGAGGTCCGGCAACTGGCCGGTCGCACCAGCGAGGCCACCCGCGAGATCTCGCAGATGATCGGCGCCGTGCAGGGCGAGACCCAGCGCGCCATGGGCGCCATCGACGAAGGCAATCGGCTGATGGAACAGGGTCTGGCGCGCAACGCCGACGTGGCCCAGGCGCTGCGCAGCATCGATCGGCAGGTCGCCGAGGCGGTCGAGCAATTCTCCGGCATCGCCCAGGCCACTGCCGAGCAGAGCACCACCGCCACGGCCCTCAGCCGCAACATCCAGGCGATCGCCGTGGACAACGCCGCCCAGCGCGATGCCGCCGAGGTACTCTCCGGCACCGCCGGCGAGTTGCGCCACCTGGCCGAAGACCTGAGCGCCGAGGTCGGCCGCTTCAGCTAGACATCCCGGAAAAAGTTCACGCAAGGGAGGCTCAGGCCTCCCTTTTTCATTCCCGTTCGCCTTGGCGCTTGCCTGGCTGCAATACTCTGACTACTGTATGCAAATACAGTATCGAAGGAGGGGATGACATGGGTGTATCGAACGAGACGGTGCAGGCCGTCGAGCGCATGCTGACCACGCTGCGTGGAGAGCGGGACGACTATCGGGAGCTCGCCCACCAGTGGCGGGCAATGTGCTTCGAGCTGGTGCAGGAGAACCAGGCCCTGCGCGACCGACTGCAGGAGCCACCTCGCCCCGTCGGGCCCGCTGCGCGGACCTAGACCGTCGCCCGGTACTGCAACGCCTCGGCCAGCTGCGCCCGCTGGATGTCGGCCTGGCCGGCGAGATCGGCCAGGGTGCGGGCCACCTTGATCACCCGGTGCAGGGCGCGCAGGGACAGATTCAGGCGTTCGCCGGCGCCTTCCAGCCAGCGCTGATCGGCGTCCTGGAGGGCACAGACCTGATGCAGCTGGTCGAGGCCGAGCAGGGCGTTCGGTCGGCCCTGGCGCGCCAGCTGGACGGCGCGCGCCTCCGCCACCTGCCGGGCCGCCTCGGCGGTCGTGAGTTCGGCCGCCGGCGGGGCGCCGAGGCGCAGATGCTCGCGGGCCACGGTCAGGTGCAGATCTATCCGGTCCAGCAGCGGGCCGGACAGCTTGGCGCGATAGCGCTGGATCTGGTCCGGGCTGCAGCGACAGCGCCCGCTGGGATCGCCGAGATAGCCACAGGGGCAGGGATTCATCGCCGTTACCAGCTGGAAGCGTGCCGGAAAACGCACCCGTTCCCGCGCCCGGGCGATGACGATCTCGCCGCTCTCCAGGGGCTCGCGCAGGACCTCCAGGACCTTGCGGTCGAACTCCGGCAGCTCGTCGAGGAACAGTACCCCACGATGGGCGAGGGTGATCTCGCCCGGGCCCGGCCGGCTGCCGCCACCCACCAGCGCCGGGCCGGACGCCGAATGGTGCGGCTGGCGAAACGGTCGCTGCGGCCAATGCTGCAGCGGCTCGGGCCCGGCCACCGAATGGATGGCGGCCACCTGCAGCGCCTCCTCTTCGTCCAAGGGTGGCAGCAGACCCGGCAGGCGGCTGGCGAGCAGCGTCTTGCCGGTTCCCGGGGGACCGGCCAGCAGCAGGTTATGGGCTCCGGCCGCGGCCACCACCAGGGCGCGCTTGGCCGCCTGCTGGCCCTGGACCTCGGCCAGGTCCGGATAGGGCAGTGGAGTCCGCAGCAGCCCGCTGGGCTGGTAAAGACCCAGGGGCGCCTGGCCGCTCAGGTGCCCGGCGAATTCCAGCAGGTGATCCACCGCCAGCACCGCCAGGCCACTGGCCAGGCAGGCTTCCTCGGCATTGGCGCGGGGGACCACCAGCACGCGTCCGGCCGCGCGGGTGGCGAGGGCCGCCGGCAGCACGCCGCGGATCGGCCGCACCGCCCCGGACAACGCCAGCTCCCCGAGGCATTCGTAGCCCTCCAGGCCCTGCGCCGGCAGCTGGCCACTGGCGGCCAGGATGCCGATGGCCAGGGCGAGGTCGAAGCGACCACCGTCCTTGGGCAAGTCGGCTGGGGCAAGGTTGAGGGTGATGCGGCGGCTGGGAAACTCGAAGCCGGCATTGAGGATGGCGCTGCGCACCCGGTCCTTGGCTTCGCGGACGGCCGTTTCCGGCAGGCCCACCAGGGTGAGCGCCGGAAGACCATTGGCCAGGTGGGCCTCGACGACCACGCTGGGCGCTTCGACGCCCACCTGGGCACGGGTATGAACGAGGGCAAGCGACATGATCTCTCCCTGATCGCGATTCGCTGGACGAAAGAGGCTGCACCATCCTGGCGCGCCGGTACGGCTCAGTCGGCGGGCGCGACGTCCGTGGCCGGGGTGACCGGCGGGGTGGCCGCCTGGGGCTTGGCGCTCTCCAGCTCGGTCAACCGCGCTTCAAGCGCTTCCAGGCGTGCCCGGGTCCGGGCCAGCACGGCCATCTGGGCGTCGAACTCCTCACGGCTGACGACGTCCAGCTTGCTCAGCGCACCCTGCAGCAGCGCCTTGAACTGACTCTCGATTTCCGCCTTGGGCAGCGGCGAGTCCTGACCGAACAGCCGGCTGGCCTGCTGAGTCAGGGAATCGAACAGCGAACGGGTCGTGGACATGGTTATCCCCTGCGAAAGCAAAGCCCGAGTGTAGCACAGCGGGTTTTCCTCCTCGGTCACGGCTCTTGCACCGCTTTGGTGCCCAGCCTAGCCCAGAGCTGTTCGCTGTTGGTGCAAAGAGCTGCCCTTCGGCGCGTCCGCTGCCCCTTCAGGAGGCGCGCCAGGCGTGCTACCCCCTGAT
>CAUQPA010000520.1:0-3729 GCA_963519325.1 uncultured Pseudomonas sp.
CCGGGATCTGCTCGGTGCCGTCGTAGTTGGGCACCCAGTCGACGGTTTCCTTGTCCAGGTCGGCCAGCAGTTCGTGGGCGAGCTTGGACATCCGCACTTCGGTATAACGCATGGCCGCGGCGTTGTCGCCGTCCACCGAACCGAAGTTGCCCTGGCCGTCCACCAGCATGTAGCGCAGCGAGAAAGGCTGCGCCATCCGCACGATGGTGTCGTAGACAGCGGTGTCGCCGTGGGGGTGGTATTTACCGATGACGTCACCCACCACACGGGCGGACTTCTTGTACGGCTTGTTCCAGTCGTTGCCCAGTTCGCTCATGGCGTAGAGCACGCGCCGGTGCACCGGCTTGAGACCGTCGCGCACGTCCGGCAAGGCCCGGCCGACGATGACGCTCATCGCGTAGTCGAGATACGACTGTCGCAATTCGTCTTCGATATTGACCGGGAGGATTTCTTTGGCCAGTTCACCCATGAGAAGCCTGGTTCCTTCTGATCTGAAAAGCGCTAGGGCTCGCCCGGAAGTCGGCCGAGCCTGGTATAGCAGAGGCGAAAGCCCGTCTGGCGGCGCCTGCTACCGGCGGCGAGACGCCGCTCGAGCCGGTTTCCAGCACGGCATCGCCGCCTGCAGACGGCTTTCGAACGAAGCCTGTGCAAAGAGCGAAATTCTAACACATTCAGGGACGTATCCGCCCCTGGCGATCACCTCAATGCAGGCGCCGCCGATTCATCAACTCGGCCATCTTCTTGGCGTCCGGTCGCTCCACCACGCCGCGCTCGGTGACGATGGCATCGATGAGATCCGCGGGCGTCACATCGAACACCGGGTTGAAGGCCTCGACCTCGGCGGCGATGCGCTGGCCGCCGGCTTCCAGCAGTTCGTGACCGGCGCGCTCCTCGATGGGGATGTCGTCGCCCGAGGCCAGCTTCATGTCGATGGTGGAGCTGGGCGCCACCACCATGAAGCGTACGCCATGGTGCATGGCGATGACCGCCAGGTTGTAGGTGCCGATCTTGTTGGCCACGTCGCCATTGGCGGTGATGCGATCGGCGCCGACGATCACCCAGGTGACATTGCGCGTCTTCATCAGGTGCGCCGCGGCGGCGTCGGCGTTGAGGCTGACGGGAATGCCCTCCCCGGCCAGCTCCCAGGCGGTCAGCCGCGAGCCCTGCAGCCAGGGGCGGGTCTCGTCGGCGTGGACGCATTCCACCAGGCCATCGAGGTGCGCCGCACGCAGGACGCCCAGGGCGGTGCCGAAGCCACCGGTGGCCAGGGCGCCGGTGTTGCAGTGGGTGAGGAAGGTCTGCTTGCTGGTGTCGTGCTTGCGGATCAGCTCGACGCCGAGCTGGGCCATGGTCAGGTTGGCTTCGCGATCGCTCAGGTGGATGGCCACGGCTTCGGCCTCTAGCGCCGCCAGGGCACCCTCTCCGGCCGTCCGCGCCAGCCGCTCGCGCATGCGATTGAGCGCCCAGAACAGGTTGACCGCGGTGGGCCGCGAAGCGGCCAGCAGTTCGAAGTCGGCATTGACAGCGGCCTGCCAGTCCTCACCGGCCGCGGCGCGCTGGCGGGCACCCAGCACCACGCCATAGGCGGCGCTGATCCCGATGGCCGGGGCGCCGCGCACCAGCATGTCGCGGATGGCCTGGGCCACCTCGGCGGCACTCTGGCAGGCGACCCAGTGTTCGCGCAGCGGCAACAGGCGCTGGTCGAGCAGGTGCAGGGCACCGTCCCGCCATTCGATCGCCTTGATCTTTTCCGCCGCCAGCAGACGCTCTCGCATGATCTCTCCTCGACCTGAATCTGTAGCCCGCCAGTATACCGGCATCGGCGCGCGGATTTAGCGGTAGCGCCGCAAGGACCGCTATACTGCCGGCTCGCCCCTTTCGGAACCGTCGCAGATGCCCACCCCCGCGCCCCTGGACCTCTTGTTGCTCCCCAGCTGGATCGTGCCGGTGGAGCCGGCCGGGGTGGTCCTGCGCGACTACGCCCTGGGCGTGCGCGACGGCTGCATCGCCCTGCTCGCGCCGCGCAGCGACGCCCTGCGCCACCCAGCCAAGGAGACCCTGGAGCTGCCGGGCAAGGTGCTGATCCCCGGGCTGATCAACGCCCATGGCCACGCCGCCATGACCCTGTTCCGCGGCATGGCCGACGACCTGCCGCTGCAGACCTGGCTGCAGGACCACATCTGGCCGGCCGAGGGCCGCTGGGTCGACGAGGACTTCGTCCGCGACGGCACCACCCTGGCCATCGCCGAGCAGATCCGCGGCGGCATCACCTGCTTCTCGGACATGTACTTCTATCCCCAGGTGGCCTGCGAGGCGATCCATCGCACCGGCGTACGCGCCCAGGTCTGCCTGCCGATCCTCGATTTCCCCATTCCTGGCGCCCGCACCGCGGACGACATGATCCGTCGCGGCCTGGAGCTGTTCGACGACATGAAGCTGCACGAGCGCATCAGCGTGGCCTTCGGCCCCCATGCGCCCTACACCGTGGCCGATGCCAAGCTCGAACAGATCCTGGTGCTGGCCGAGCAGCTGCAGGCGCCGATCCAGATGCACGTGCACGAGACCGCCTTCGAGGTGCAGCAGGCCCTCGAGCAGGCCGGTGAGCGGCCGCTGTCGCGCCTGCGCCGCCTGGGCCTGCTGGGACCGCGCTTCCAGGCGGTGCACATGACCCAGGTGGACGACGAGGATTTGGAAAATCTCGTCGAAACCAACAGCCACGTCATCCACAGCCCGGAATCCAATCTCAAGCTGGCCAGCGGCTTCTGCCCGGTGGAGCGCCTCTGGCAGGCCGGCGTCAACGTCGCCATCGGCACCGACGGCGCGGCCAGCAACAATGACCTCGATTTGCTCGGCGAGACCCGTACCGCCGCCCTGCTGGCCAAGGCGGTCGCCGGTTCCGCCACCGCCCTGGATGCCCATCGCGCCTTGCGCATGGCTACCCTCAACGGCGCCCGCGCCCTGGGTCTGGAGCGCTGCCTGGGGTCGCTGGAGCTGGGCAAGGCCGCCGACCTGACCGCCGTCGACCTCAGCGGCCTCGCCCAGCAGCCGCTCTACGATCCCGTTTCGCAACTCATCTACGCCACCGGCCGCGATCGCGTCAGCGACGTCTGGGTCGGCGGCGTGCCGCTGCTGCGCCAGAGCGAACTCGTACGCCTGGACGAGGCCGAACTCATAGCCAATGCGCAGCAGTGGGCCACCCGTATCCAGCAGGGCGCCTGACGCGTCCCGCTCCCCTTGCCTCTGGAGAATCCCATGTCCAACGTCGATAACGCCGAGATCGCCAAGTTCGAGGCCCTCGCCTACCGCTGGTGGGACCGCGAGAGCGAATTCAAGCCGCTGCACGACATCAACCCGCTGCGCGTCAACTGGATCGACCAGCACGCCGGCCTCGCCGGCAAGAAGGTGCTGGACGTCGGTTGCGGCGGCGGCATCCTCAGCGAAGCCATGGCCCAGCGTGGTGCCCAGGTGACCGGCATCGACATGGCCGAGGCGCCGCTGGCCGTGGCCCGCCTGCACCAGCTGGAATCCGGCGTGCCGGTGGAATACATCCAGGAGACCACCGAGGACCACGCGCGCAAGCATGCCGGCACCTACGACGTGGTGACCTGCCTGGAGATGCTCGAGCACGTGCCGGATCCCTCGTCGGTGATCAAGGCCTGCCACGACCTGGTCAAGCCGGGCGGCCAGGTGTTCTTCTCCACCATCAACCGCAATCCCAAGGCCTACCTG
>CAUQPA010000521.1:0-3729 GCA_963519325.1 uncultured Pseudomonas sp.
ACCACTCCTTGACCTTACCGCCCGAACGGTTGACTGACAACCTCCATCCCTCCTAGGTGCTTGCGCGCTCGATCAGGTCGAAACCCAGGTCGCGCGGCCGGGGCTGGGGATCGCCACCGGCCAGGCGCGCCAGCAGCAACTCCGCTGCTTCCCGGCCCAGGGCGCCGGCCTCGACCCGTACCGTGGTCAACGGCGGCAGGGTATGGGCGGCGAAGGCCATGTCGCCGAAGCCGATCACCGCCACCTCGGCCGGTACCCTCACGTCCTGGGCCAGGGCCTCGGTCAACACCCCCTGGGCCAGGGTATCGGAGGTACAGACCACCAGCAGCGGTCGTCGCGGCGTCTGCACCAGCAGCCGACGCAACGCCAGCCGCCCCTGCTCAAGGGCCGGCAAGCCGCTGAACAGCACCGGCTCCGTTTCGGCGATCCCGGTCGCGGCCAGGGCCTCGCTCAGCGCCAGGCGTCGCCGGGTACCGCGGGGATCGTCGACGGCCACCTGGGCGACCTGGGCGTAGCCGCCAGCGGCAGCCCGCTGCGCCAAGAGTCGGCCCACGGCGTCGTGGCGAAAGCCCACGACCTGGTCGATGGGATCCTCGCTGAGATCCCAGGTTTCCACCACCGGCAGGCCTGCGGCCCTCAGGCGCGCGCGACTCGCCGGGGTATGGTCGGTGCCGGTGAGGATCAGGCCATCCGGTCGTCGGCTGAGAATGGTCGCCAGCAAGGCCTCCTCCTGCGCCGGATCGTGGCCGGTGACGCCCAGCAGCACCTGGTAGCCCGCCAGCGCCAGGCGCTCGGCCACCGCCTGGTAGGTGTCGGCGAACAGCGGATTGGTCAGCATGGGCACCAGGACGGCCACCAGCCGGCTGCGATTGGACGCCAGCGCACCGGCCACCAGGTTGGGCACGTAGCCGCTGTCGGCGATGGTGGCGAGCACCCGCTCGCGGGTAGCCGCCTTGACGCTCGCCGGCGCGTTCAACACCCGCGACACCGTTATCGGCGCGACGCCCGCCAGCCTGGCCACTTCGCGGAGGGTAACGCCTCCGGAGCCCCGTCTCGTCTTGCCCGCCATCCGTCCACCCCTGCGCGCTCTGGTCGCAGCCAAAACGGCCATGCTAACCGGCCGCCCGGGCGGTCACCATTGGCATTACCCGCCGCCGCCAGGGATAATGCCCGCCCTTTCATCGATATCCAGGCCTTCGCCATGACCGATACCCATCAAGATCCCCGTTTGAGCCGCATGAAGCGTCGCCTGCGCAAGAAGCAATACCTGGGCGAGTTCCAGGAAATGGCCTTCGAAATCAAGGTGAGCTTCAAGAACGAGCTCAGCGAAGACGACCTGGATACCTTCCTGGGCGACTTCATCGACTACGTCGAAGAGCGCAAGCTGGATTACATCGGCGGCTTCGACAACGCCTGGGTCGAAGGCACCATCATGGCCAACAAGCGCTACACCTCGCCCACCGCGGAAGACCGCACCGCTCTGCTGGACTGGCTCAAGGCCCGTACCGAAGTCGGCGAAGCCAACGCCTCCGAGCTGCATGACGCCTGGCATCACGACGGCGAAGTCTAAGCGACTGTCCGACGGCGGCTGGGCGTCGGCCAAACTGCGGTGAAGATGGCTTCGGAATGCGCGAACTTCGCTTCCCCAGCCATTTTCACTAGGCCGTCCAGGCTTCGTCTGGCTCTAGCGCGCGAGCCTTGGAACAGTCTCCAGGCAACCCTCGTCGGATAGCTTGGCGCCCGTTGCGGTCGTAAAGGGGAATCCGTTGGAAACCAGGTCCTCATGACGACCCTCCTGCAAATCTCCGATACCCACTTCGGCACCGAGCAACCCGCTGTGGTCGCGGCCCTGGAAGCCCATGTCCGCGAACACGGCGCCGATGTCCTGATCCTTTCCGGGGACATCACCCAGCGCGCCCGCCGCGAGCAATTCGCCGCCGCCAAGACCTTCGTCGAACGCCTGGAAAGCTATGGCATTCCTCGGACCCTGGTGATCCCGGGCAACCATGACCTGCCGCTGTACAACGTCTTCGCCCGCTTCCTGGCGCCCTACGGCAACTACCGGCGGCATTTCGGCCAGGACCTGGAGCCCAGTTTCGAGAACGACGAGCTGCTGCTGGTCGGTCTCAACACCACCGCCCCGCGCCGCCACAAGGATGGTGCCGTGAGCGCCGAGCAGATCGCGCGGGTGGCCGAACGCCTGCGCCGGGCCGGACCCGACAAGCTGCGCATCGTCATCGCCCACCAGCCCTTCGGCGCCCTCGAACTCAGCGACCTGAGCAACCTGCAGCACAACGCCGATCGCGCCCTGGCCACCTGGGCCGATGCCGGGCTGGACCTGGTGATGGGTGGCCATATCCACCTGCCCTATGTGCTGCCGCTGAGCCGGCAATATCCCACCCTGCCCCGCGAGGTGTGGATCGTCCAGGCCGGTACTACCCTCTCCTCACGCGTACGCGGCACCTCGCCCAATTCCTTCAACCGCCTGCTGGTCGGCCAGGGCCCGGAAAAGACCGTGGACGTCGAGCGCTGGGATTTCCAGGGTGATCGTTTCGTCGTCGGTGAGCGCCATGCGCTGCGCTGGCACGCGGCCCAGGACGCCCTGACCGAGACCTGAGGGCCCTGGCAGGAGCGGCTATGCGCGCTCCTGCGCACTTCCAGCAAGGGAAATTGATTCAAGCTGTTGAAACGGCTGGCGGATCGTCAAGGCCGCGTAGTCTTAGGACTTTCGGCAGACGAGGCCACCCATGGAATCCTTGACTCAATCGCTGCTTGGCTTCATCGAGACCCATCAGGCCTGGGCGCCACTGATCGTCGGCCTGCTGGCCTTCGGCGAATCCCTGGTACTGCTCGGCGTCTTCATCCCCGCCACCGCCCTGATGCTGGTGGTGGGCGGCCTGGCCGGCTCGGGGGTGCTCGCGCCGCTGCCGCTGGTAGGGGCCGCCATCATCGGCGCCATCGTCGGCGACATCTGTTCCTACCTCATCGGCCGCTGGCTCGGCCCCAGCATCGTCCACCGCCCGCCCTTCCGCCGCTATCGCAAGCAGGTGGCCAGGACCCGGCTGTTCTTTCGCCGCTATGGCTTCTTCGCGGTGTTCGGTGGCCGTTTCCTGACCATGATCCGCAACACCGTGCCCTTGGTGGCCGGCATGATGGCGATGAACCAGCTACGCTTCCAGTCGGCCAACGTTCTCTCGGCCATCGTCTGGGCGCCGCTGATGATGGGACCGGGGTACCTGGCGGCCAAGGGGGCCAACCAGTTCAGCTTCGCGGGCAACGAGCCGCTGTGGATCGGCGCGGCGGTGGTCGCCGTGCTGGGTGCCGGCGCTGCGCTGTTCTTCAAGCAACGCCTGAAACGCGCCTAGCGGCGAGCAGCCAACGCCTCGCGCAGACGCTGGCGATTCAGCGGTGCCTCGCGCAGGCGCAGACCGGTCGCCGCCGCCACGGCATTGGCGATGGCTGCGGGAATGGCGGCGATGGTGGCCTCCCCGGCACCCACCGCCGGTTCCTCCGGCCGATCGATCAGCTCCAGTTCCAGCTCGGGCAATTCAGTGAAGGTCAGCGGCGGATAGGCGCCCCACTCCAGGCTGGTCACGCCCTGGTGGTCGAAGCGCACGGCCTGCTTGAGGGTACGGGCGATGCCCTGCACCACGCAGCCCTCCAACTGGTTGCGCAGGCCATTGGGGTTCACGATCAGCCCGCAATCGTGGGCCACCACCACCCGGGTCA
>CAUQPA010000522.1:0-3722 GCA_963519325.1 uncultured Pseudomonas sp.
GTTCACCTGTTCGTCACTGGCCTGGAAGCTGATCTGGATATGGTCCAGGCCGGCCTGCTGGAATTCGGCGATGCGCGCCTCGGTGAGGCCGATACCGGAGGTGATGAGGTTGGTGTAGTAGCCCAGCCGACGCGCCTCGCGGATGAGTTCGGCGAGGTCTTGGCGCACCAGGGGTTCGCCGCCGGAGAAGCCGATCTGGGCGGCGCCCATTTCCCGCGCCTCGGCCATCACCTTGAACCACTGCTGGGTGGTCAGCTCGCGACCCTGGGCGGCGAAGTCCAGGGGATTGGAGCAATAGGGGCACTGCAGCGGGCAGCGGTAGGTGACCTCCGCCAGCAGCCACAGCGGCAGGCCGACCGCGGGCTTGCCTACCTCTGGCGGTTGCGGCAACTGCATGGGCGTGCCCGGCAGGCTGGTGCTAGCCGAGCAGGAGCCAGTGCTCTGCACGGGCGACCTCCATGAATTGTTCGACGTCGTCGCCCAGTTCGGGCACGCCGGGGAAGCGTTCGTCGAGCATCTGGATGATGGCGGCCACGTCGCGTTGGCCGTCGATCAGTTCGCCGATGGCGGCGGCGCTCTCGTTGAGCTTGATCATGCCCTCGGGATAGAGCAGTACATGGGCGTTCTGCGCCGGCTCGAACTGGAAGCGATAGCCGGGGCGCCAGCGCGGCACCTGGGTGCGGTCGAAGCTCATAGGTCGATTCCTCGGTGCCAGCGGCGCTCGGCGGTAACGCTGTGATAGGGCGGGCGGTGCAGTTCGTAGGCCATGCTCATGGCGTCGAGCATGGTCCAGAGGATGTCGAGCTTGAATTGCAGGATCTCCAGCATGCGCTGCTGGGATTCCCAGGTGGTGTAGTGCTGCAGGGTGATCTGCAGGCCGTGCTCGACGTCGCGGCGGGCCTGGCCCAGGCGGGTGCGGAAGTACTCGTAGCCGGCCGGATCGATCCAGGGGTAGTGGGTCGGCCAGGCGTCCAGGCGCGACTGGTGGATCTGCGGTGCGAACAACTCGGTCAGGGAGCTGCTGGCGGCTTCCTGCCAGGAGGCGCGGCGGGCGAAGTTGACGTAGGCGTCCACCGCGAAGCGCACCCCGGGCAGTACCAGTTCCTGAGAGAGCACCTGCTCGCGATCCAGGCCGGTGGCCTCGGCCAGCCGCAGCCAGGCCTCGATGCCGCCTTCGCTGCCGGGCTCGCCGTCGTGGTCGAGGATGCGCTGTACCCATTCGCGACGGATCTCGCGATCCGGGCAGTTGGCCAGGATGGCGGCGTCCTTGAGCGGGATGTTGACCTGGTAGTAGAAGCGGTTAGCCACCCAGCCCTGGATCTGCTCGCGGCTGGCGCGGCCCTGGTACATGGCCACGTGATAGGGGTGGTGGATGTGGTAGAGCTCACCTTTGGCGCGCAGGGCGGCTTCGAATTCGGTAGGGCTAAGGGCGTTGGGCATGGTGGTCACAGCTCGATGGCCATCCCGTCCCAGGCGACTTCCACGCCCTGGCGCGCGACGAGGGCGCGTTCGGGGGAGTCTTCGTCCAGGATCGGATTGGTGTTGTTGATGTGGATCAGCACCTTGCGCTGGCGCTCGAAGCCGGCCAGCACCTCCAGCATGCCGCCGGGGCCGCTCTGCGGCAGGTGGCCCATCTCGGTGCCGGTGCGGGTGCCCACGCCGCGACGCTGCATCTCGTCGTCGGTCCAAAGGGTGCCGTCCACCAGCAGGCAATCGGCCTGGCCCATCAGCTCCAGCAGGGCGGCGTCCGGCTGGCCCAGGCCCGGGGCATAGAACAGCTTGCCGCCGGTACGCCGGTCATGGACCAGCAGGCCCAGGTTGTCGCCGGGGTGCGGATCGTAGCGATGGGGCGAGTAGGGCGGCGCGGCGCTGCGCAGCGGGAAGGGCGTGAATTCCAGATTCGGACAGGCCGGGATGGTGAAGCTGCCGCTCAGGGCGATGGGGCGCCAGGTCAGACCGCCGTTCCAGTGCTGCAGCATGTTGAACAGCGGAAAGCCGGTGGTGAGGTCCTGGTGGACCATCTCGGTGCACCAGACCTCGTGGGGGCAGCCTTCGCGCAGGCTGAGCAGGCCGGAGGTGTGGTCGATCTGGCTGTCCAGCAGGACGATGGCGCGGATACCGGTGTCACGCAGGGCCCGCGCCGGTTGCAGCGGGGCGAAGCCGGCCAGCTGGGTGCGGATGTCGGGCGAGGCGTTGCACAGGATCCAGTTCACCCCGTCGTCGGACAGGGCGATGGAAGACTGGGTACGGGCCTGGGCCTTGAGGGTGCCCTTGCGGAAACCGTCGCAGTTGGTGCAGTTGCAGTTCCACTGGGGAAAGCCGCCGCCAGCGGCGGAGCCGAGAATCTGGATATGCATGGGAAAGGTCGAACCTGGAAAAAGTACGCCCCGGCGGACCGGGGCGTGGGGCGCATCAACGGTTAGCGAAGTACATGGTGACTTCGAAGCCGATGCGCAGGTCAGTGTAGGCAGGCTTGGTCCACATGGGAGGTCTCCTCTTTGACTGCGAAAGCCGGATGGATCCGGTCGCCAAGTTTAACAAAGTTGCTTAGCTAAGGGTTTTGCCGATAGCGAATCGGTGGGGTGGCGCCGACATAACTGTCTTACCGATCCTGCAACAGATGGACCGCTGCCGGCTGCCGACGCTCCCGGGAAAATGTTGAAAGCTATGACATCCAGCCGGATGGCGCGGCGGCATTGGCCAGGACGAAACGCGGCGCGTCCGCAGCGGTGAGCTGGCTCCAGGCCTGCAGCAGGGCGGGCTCGTCCAGTGCGGCGATGGCGGATCTCAGCGGTACGAGATCCAGGGCGCCGCTGCGCTGGAAGCCCCACCAGAGGCGTTCGGCCAGGGCAGCGCGCTGGGCGGTGGTCGGGCCGAGGTCATGAGCCAATTGCCGGATGCTCTCGGGCAGTGCTTCGGTAGCGGCGCCCAGGGCCGCGCGACCGTCGCTGAGGCAGGCCTCGATTTCCGCAAGGATGTCCTGGGCACGGGCGTGGGGCGACTGTACGCCGACCAGTAGGCCCGCGTGATCGCCCAGCTGGCGATAGGCGGAAAACACCGCGTAGCCCAGCTGCTGCTCGCTGCGCAGGCGGCGGAACAGCGGCGCTTGCAGTCGCGCCGCCAGCAGGCGCCAGGCGGCTTCGGTGGCGGGCAACGCATCGGGTTGCGGGCAGAACAGCAGCAGCGCCTGCTGGGCATCGGCGCTGGGTTCATGGTGCCAATGGCGACCGCTGAAGCGTGGCGGTTCGCCGAGCGTCACGGCTCGCGGTTGGGGCGGCGGAGCGACCGTCGCCAAGGCCGCCTGGGCGAGGGGTGGCAAGCTGCAGCCCAGGGCCTGCCAGGCGGGGCCGCCGTTACCGCTGCGTGGAGTGCCGGCCGGCAGACGCTCCGGCAGGACCTTGAGCAATTGGCGGATCAGCATGGGTTCGGGTGGCGACTGGGTGGCTACCCTCGAGCCATCGAATGCGCTGGCCAGCCCGTCGAGCGCCTGTTGCAGCGTCTTCGGCAAGGCCTCGGCCCAGCCCTGTAGCCGCAGTTCCCAAGGGGCTCCCGGCGGACTCCAACGTAGCGTGACGCCGGCCTCGGCGGCCAGCCGGGGCAGGGCACCCAGGACCGTGGCCGCCGGCGCCACGGGCGCCTGCCCCGGCCACTGCCAGCGCAGGAACAGCACCCCGTCACGTTGCTGGGGCGCGAGTGCCTGGCTAAGCGGCCAGGGCTGGATG
>CAUQPA010000523.1:0-3721 GCA_963519325.1 uncultured Pseudomonas sp.
AAGAGCCAGCTCGAAGTCCGCCATGGCCCGCGCCAATTGCGCATCGATACGGCCGAAGCCGCCGCGCGCGGCGTCCACCAGGCGCCAGTTCGGGCGCGGATCATCGGCTAGCAGGGCCTGCAGCGTCGCCTCGACGCCGTGACCCGGCGGCACCGCCAGACCGCCCACCACCTGCCAGTCCGGCGCGGCGTCGCGGATCACCCCGGCCAGGGTGGTGCCGGTACCGGCGGCGAGCCACAGCTGCTGGCAGTCTGGCCAGTCCAGGCGGGCGAGGCCTTGGCGCAGCTCCGCGACGATTCCGGCGCAGGCCTGAGCCGCCCGCTCATCGCAGCCGCCTTCGGGAATGGGCAACAAATCGGGATAGCGCACCTGCCAGGGCTCCCAGAAATCCGCGTCATGGCGTCGGCGATAACCGCCGTAGCCCAGCCAGTGCAGGGTCATGCCGCAGGCCTGCAGATCCTCCACCGTGGGCGTCGTACAGGGCTCGCCGCGCAGCAGGCCGACCGTGGCGAAGCCCGCCTCCCGTCCGGCGGCCGCCAGGGCATGCAGGTGGTTGGAATGAGCCCCGCCGAGGCTGATCAGGCCCCTGCCTTCGCCGCGATCCAGGCGTTCACGCCAGGGCAGCAACTTGTAGCCCTTGTTGCCATTCTGGCCGGGTGGGCGTTGGTCCAGGCGCAGCACCGCCAGGCGCAGGTCGCGGTCCGCCAGCAAAGGCAGCTGCACCTCCTGGAGCGCGGCGGGTGGGAATACCGTCATGGGACCCGAGGATGCGCGATCAGAGATTGGCGACGTCACCATCGCTGTCGTCGCCACGGTGCTCGGCGCAGCGGGTCGAGCGCAGCGGATCGAACTGGGCGGGATGTTCCACCCGCACCACCGGCCGACCGCAACGCTCGCCGTCCACCTCGGCCTGGCAGACCGGCTGCTGGTGATGCTCCAGCCAGCGCTGGTACTGCTCGCGGCTGACCTTGCAGTGCTCGGCGACGAAGCCCAGGGGATCGGCGCTGAAGCGTGGCACGTCCTGGCGGCCGAGGATGAGGTGACCGGCACCCGGCTGGAAGGTGACGAAGAGGATGCCCTGGCGCGCCAGGCGCTCCAGCTGACCCTCGTTGCTGTCGCCGACCAGTTGGGCGCAACGCTCGCGCAACTGACGGATGTCCTCCTGGAGCTGGCCATCCAGCTCGTCGCGATACTTGAGCTCCACCTCGCGGATGGTCAGCTGGTTCTTCAGCTCGCCCACCGCAGCGGCCACCCGGGCCTCGCTCTCGGCCTCGGCCTGGATGCGCAGCGCCTCGATCTTGTAGAGGGCGTTGCGCTCCAGGGTGCGCATCTGTTCGTTGAGTTCTTCCCGCTGCTGGCGCGCCAAGTCGTTCTGTTGCTCGAGATGCTGCGCCAGGGCGGCGTAGCGCACCTCCAGTTCGGCCTTGGCGGTGCGCACTTCGTCCGCGTCGCGCTGCAGCCGCGCCAGGTCCTTCTGGTGCTGGCGGGTCAGGGTCAGCAGGCGGGTGCGCTGGCCGGCGATCAGCTTGTCCAGCGCCTCCTGGTGCTCCTGGGCGAGGAGGCGCCTCACCCGTTCCAGGCGGGCCTCGACGTCGAGGCCGTCCGCGGCGCTGGGGTGGTATTCCCCGGCCAGTTCCACCTCGCCGGCGCGCGGGGCGACCAGGCCGAGGCAGTCGCGGATGGCCTGCCAGTCATCGTGCTCGGCATCGCTGCGCGGGTCCCACAGGTCGCCCTGGTGCCAGGACAGCGGGCAATGGCTGCGGCTCGCCAGGCGGATCGGGCCGGCGCCCAAGTCGGGCCCGACGTCACCGCGCTCGGCCAGCTCGCCCAGCGGCAGGTTCCACTCCGGAAGAGGCCCGCCCTGGGTATCGAAGGCCAGCAGGAAGAACACCGCGGCCTTGACCCGCCGGTGCTCGTCCAGCAGCAGATAGACGAAGCGATGACGCCGCCCGGCGCAGTCGAGCAGCACCTGCTCGCCCTGCCAGAGCGCCTGGAAATCGGGATAGAGCAAGGCACGATTCACGCCCTGGTCGCCAAACCCCAGGACCACCGGGGTCAGTACCGCCTCTTCGTTCAACGTTTCTGCCATCTGTGCCGCGTGCTCTGTCGATCCCACATGAATACCGAGGCCAGCGCCGCGACCCCGCGACTGGCTCAGACGCCGGCGGGGCGGGGCGACCGGACGTGCATCCTACCCCTACCCGCGGATCGCCAGGCAATCTTCCTGCAGCGGCGGACCGTGCGCCGTCAGGGAGCTAGCTCCGCCGCCGCGTCAGGACGGCAGCTTAGCCAATCCTGACCGGGTGATTGGAAGAGAGACCGGACATTGGGACAGGGGTCGGTCTCGAAGGAATGTTATGCGGAGCGGATCACAGAAATCCATCCGCTTTGCAACGAAGAGTTACAGTTGGGCGGCAAGGCGGGTGGCCTGGTCGATGGCCCGCTTGGCATCCAGTTCGGCGGCGACATCCGCCCCGCCAACCCGGTGCACCGCGATGCCCGCGGCGATCAGTTCGTCTTCCAGCTCGCGCAGGGATTCCTGGCCGGCGCAGAGCACCACGTTGTCGACCGCCAGCACCTGCTCGACGCCATCGGGCAGGCGCAGGTGCAGCCCGGCGTCGTCGATGCGCAGGTATTCCACCCCGCCGATCGCCTTGACCCCGCGCTGCTGCAACCGTGCGCGATGAATCCAGCCGGTGGTCTTGCCCAGGCCCTTGCCCGGCTTGCCCGGCTTGCGCTGCAACAGCCAGACGTCGCGCGTGGGCGCCGGCGCAGCCACCGGGGCCAGTCCGCCCCGGGTACCGAAGCTTGGATCTATCCCCCATTCGGCGTAGAAGGCCGCCAGCGGCTCCGCTTCGCGATGGGGATGGGTGAGGAAATCCGCCACATCGAAGCCGATGCCGCCGGCGCCGATCAGGGCGACCCGCTGGCCCACGGCCTTGCGTTCCAGCAGGACATCCAGATAGCCCAGCACCTTGGGGTGATCGACGCCGGGAATGGGAGGAACACGCGGGGTGACCCCGGTCGCCAGGATCACCGATGCGAAGCCCGCAGCCTGCAGCTCGGCGGCGCTCACGCGCTGGTTGAGGCGCACCTCTACGCCCAGGCGCTCCAGGCGGCGCCCGAAGTACCTCAGGGTCTCGCCGAACTCCTCCTTGCCGGGGATGCGCTTGGCGACGTTGAATTGGCCGCCGATACGGGCGCTGGCCTCGAACAGCACCACGCGATGGCCGCGCTCCGCCAGGGTGCAGGCGGCCGCCAGCCCGGCCGGCCCGGCGCCGACGACGGCGAAGGTCCGCGGCTGGACGGCGGGCAGGATCTGCAGCTCGGTCTCGTGGCAGGCCCGCGGATTGACCAGGCAACTGGTCAGCTTGCCGGCGAAGGTATGGTCCAGGCAGGCCTGGTTGCAGGCGATGCAGGTGTTGATCTCGTCGGCGCGACCGGCCGCGGCCTTGGCGACGAAGTCGGGATCGGCCAGCAGCGGTCGCGCCATGGACACCAGATCGGCCTGGCCGGCGGCGAGGATGGCTTCGGCCACCTCGGGGGTATTGATGCGGTTGGTGGCGATCAGCGGCACCCCGACCCGCCCCTTGAGCTGCGCGGTGACCGCGGCGAAGGCACCGCGGGGGACCAGGGTGGCGATGGTGGGAATCCGTGCCTCGTGCCAGCCGATGCCGGTGTTGATCAGACTCACCCCGGCCGCTTCCAGCCAGAGTGCCAG
>CAUQPA010000524.1:0-3712 GCA_963519325.1 uncultured Pseudomonas sp.
GTCCAGACCAATGAAGATACCGAAATCGGTGATCGACTTGATGGTGCCGGAGATGCGGTCGCCCTTGTTGAACTGACCCGAGAACTCTTCCCACGGGTTGGCACGGCACTGCTTGATGCCGAGGGAGATACGACGACGCTCTTCGTCGATATCCAGGACCATGACTTCCACTTCGTCGCCGACCTGAACGACCTTCGACGGGTGGATGTTCTTGTTGGTCCAATCCATTTCGGACACGTGCACCAGGCCTTCCACGCCCTCTTCCAGCTCGGCGAAGCAGCCGTAGTCGGTGAGGTTGGTGACGCGCGCCTGGACGCGGGTGCCTTCCGGGTAACGGGCCTTGATGGCGACCCACGGATCTTCGCCCAGCTGCTTCAGACCCAGGGAGACGCGGTTGCGCTCGCGGTCGAACTTCAGCACCTTGACGTCGATCTCGTCGCCGACGTTGACGATTTCCGACGGATGCTTGATGCGCTTCCAGGCCATGTCGGTGATGTGCAGCAGGCCATCGACGCCGCCCAGGTCGACGAACGCACCGTAGTCGGTGAGGTTCTTGACGATACCCTTGACTTGCTGGCCTTCCTGCAGGGATTCCAGCAGGGCTTCGCGCTCGGCACTGTTCTCGGCTTCCAGGACGCTACGACGGGAAACGACAACGTTGTTGCGCTTCTGGTCCAGCTTGATGACCTTGAACTCGAGTTCCTTGCCTTCCAGGTGGGTGGTGTCACGCACCGGGCGGACATCGACCAGGGAGCCCGGCAGGAACGCGCGGATGCCGCTGACGTCGACGGTGAAACCGCCCTTGACCTTGCCGTTGATGACACCCTTGACCACTTCGTCGGCGCTGAACGCTGCTTCCAGGACCAGCCAGGACTCGGCGCGCTTGGCCTTTTCGCGAGACACTTTGGTTTCGCCGAAACCGTCTTCAACGGCATCCAGGGCTACGTGGACTTCGTCACCCACGTTGATGGTCAGCTCGCCTTGTTCGTTGTAGAACTGCTCGAGCGGAACCAGGCCTTCGGATTTCAGGCCGGTGTCGACCACAACCCAGTCGCCATCGATCGACACCACGGTGCCGATGATGATCGCGCCCGGCTGCATGTCGAGGGATTTCAGACTTTCTTCAAAGAGTTCTGCGAAGCTTTCGCTCATGTTTATACCTGTTGTGTGGATACCCGATGTATCCGGCTACCGCATGACCAGCCCATGCGGGGTGAGTGGTAACCATCCGGCTACCGGGATGCGACTGGTTCCCGGCAGCTTTCACCGACGACTCGGATGAGCCTCGGCCTTCATCCCGCCAGGTCGCGCTCGGCGGCCAGGGTCAGGATGCGTTCCAATACCTGTTGTATGGAGAGATGCGTGGAATCCAGCTCGACGGCATCGTCGGCGGGCTTGAGCGGAGCGACGCTACGCTGACTATCGCGGGCGTCCCGCTCACGGATCTCTTCCAGGAGGGCAGGCAAGCTAACATTTTCGCCCTTCTGCTTCAACTGAAGATAGCGTCTCTGTGCTCTTTCCTCGGCACCGGCGGTCAGAAAGATCTTCAGCTCGGCATCCGGGAACACCACGGTGCCCATGTCCCGGCCGTCGGCCACCAGGCCGGGAGCCTCGCGGAAGGCCTGCTGCCGTTGCAGCAGGGCATCGCGCACGGCTGGCAGGGTGGCGACCTGGGAGGCGCCAGCGCCGACTTCCTCGGTGCGGATGACGTCGGTGACGTCTTCGCCTTCGAGGATGATGCGCTGGCCGTGCTCATGGCCGGCGAGGAACTGGACGTCCAGGTGGGCGGCCAGCAGCTTGAGGGATTCCTCGTTGGTGTAGTCGACCCCGTGGTTGCGCGCGGCGAAGGCCAGCAACCGATAGAGCGCACCGGAATCCAGCAGATTCCAGCCGAGCTGGCGGGCGACCAGCGCCGCGAGGGTGCCCTTCCCCGAACCACCGGGACCGTCGAGGGTGATGACGGGTGCGGTACTGCTCATGAGTGCCCCTCCGTAAGGGAATGAGTGGCGGCGATCTGGGCGCCGGCCTGGGTACGACTGGCGAGGATGCGCCCGAAATACTCGCGCGCACCACGCGCATGGGTCAGCACCTCCATGAGGAACTGACCATCGCCGGCCTGGATGGCGCCGCGCAGCTCGTCGAGATCGGTGCGATAGGTGTCCAGGGCCTGCAACACGGCTTCGCGATTGGCGATGAAGATGTCGTGCCACATGGTCGGATCGCTGCCGGCGATGCGGGTGAAATCGCGGAAGCCGCCGGCGGCGTAGTGGAATATCTCGCGGTTCTCGCTGCGCTTGGCCAGGGAATCCACTAGGTTGAAGGCCAGCAGGTGCGGCAGGTGGCTGGTGGCGGCGAGGACCTGGTCATGGTGCTCGACGGTCATGTGCTCGACGTCGGCGCCGATGGCGCGCCAGAGCCGATCGACCTTGTCCAGGTCGGCCGGGAGGGTCTCTTCCAGCGGGGTGAGGATGACCTTGTGGCGATTGAACAGCGCCGCGTTGGCCGCCGTCACGCCGCTACGCTCGGAACCGGCGATGGGATGACCCGGCACGAAGCGCAGCGACTGGCCGGCGAAGGCGCTGCGCGCCGCCCGCACCACATTGCCCTTGGCACTGCCGACGTCGGTGAGGATGGCGCCCTGCAGCGGCAACGTCGCGAGTTCGGCCAGCACCCGCTCCATGGCCAGGATGGGCACGGCGAGCTGGATGACGTCGGCGCCGGGACAGGCGTCGGCCAGCTCGGCGACGCAGCGGTCGACGACCCCCAGCTCGACGGCCAGGCGACGCGTCTCGGGATCGCGATCAACCCCGACCACTTCCCGACACAGGCCACTGGCGCGGGCACCCTTGGCGAAGGAGCCGCCGATCAGCCCAAGGCCGACGACGACAAGACGCTCGATCTGCGGGGTGGCCATGTCAGCCACGGCCCAGCACCTTCGTCAGTGCCGCCAGGAAACGGGCGTTTTCCGCCTCGGTCCCGATGGAGACGCGCAGGAAGGTCGGCATGCCGTAGCCCGCCACGGGGCGCACGATGACGCCTTCTTGCAACAGGCCCTGGTTGATCGGCGCGGCATCGCGCCCCAGGTCGACGGCGATGAAGTTGCCGCGCGAGGGGATCCACTTGAGGTCGAGTTCGCGAAAGCCGGCTTCCAGCTGGGCCATGCCGGCGTCGTTGAGCGCGCGGCTACGGGCCAGGTAGTCGGTATCGGCCAGGGCCGCGCAGGCAGCGGCCTGGGCCAGGCTGTTGACGTTGAACGGCTGGCGTACGCGGTTGAGGACATCGGCCACGGTCGGCGAGGAGAAGGCGTAGCCCACCCGCAGGGCGGCCAGGCCGTAGGCCTTGGAGAAGGTCCGCGAGACGACGAGATTCGGGTACTGCGCGAGGAAGGCCAGGCCATCCGGCAGCTCATCGCCCTCGGCGTATTCGATGTAGGCCTCGTCCAAGACCACCAGGACGTGCTCGGGAACGCGGGCCAGGAAGCGCGCCAGGGCCTCGCTGTCGAACCAGGTGCCGGTGGGGTTGTTGGGGTTGGCGACGAAGACCACCCGGGTCTCGGTATCGATGGCGGCGAGCATGGCCTCGAGGTCGTGGCCATAGTCCTTGGCCGGGACGCTGCGCCCCTCGGCGCCGATGGCCAGGGTCACCAGCGGATAGACGGCGAAGGCATGCTCGCTGAACACGGCGTTGTAGCCGGGCGCCAGGTAGGCACGGG
>CAUQPA010000525.1:0-3709 GCA_963519325.1 uncultured Pseudomonas sp.
CCCGGCGGACCAGCAGGTCGGGCGCCTGGGCCAGGGCGGCGGTGGGGGGCGGATCGAGCCAGGCCAGCTCCGCGGCACTCATGCCCCAGCGCGCCAGTTGCAGTGCCAGTCCGGCCAGGTCGGCCTGGAGGATCTCGGCACTGTCGTAGGCCGGTAATTGCTGGTGCAGGTCTTCCGACCAGAGCCGGTAGCAGACGCCCGGTTCCAGGCGCCCGGCGCGGCCCTGGCGCTGGGTGGCCGAGGCGCGGGAGATGCGTCGGGTGGTCAGCCGGGTCATGCCGCTGCCGGGATCGAAGGCCGGCACCCGGGCCAATCCCGCATCCACCACCACCCGTACTCCCTCGATGGTCAGGCTGGTCTCGGCGATGTTGGTGGCCAGTACCACCTTGCGCATGCCAGTCGGCGCCGGCTCGATGGCGGCGCGCTGGGCCGCCAGCTCCAGCTCGCCATGCAACGGGCAGAGCAGCACCCCGGCCGGCAGCTGCTCGGCCAGGCGCTCGGCGGTACGGCGGATCTCGGCCTGGCCGGGCAGGAACACCAGCAGGCTACCCGTCTCGTCGTCGAGCGCCTGGAGCACCGTGGCGGCCACCCGCGCTTCGAGGCGTTCATCCTGGCCAAGCGGCCGGCCCCAGCGGGTCGTGACCGGAAACATCCGCCCCTCGCTGCGCACCACGGGTGCATCATCGAGCAAGGCCGCCAGGCGTTCGCCCTCCAGGGTAGCGGACATCACCAGCACCTTGAGCGGCGTATCCCGCAGCAGCTCGCGGCCGCTCAGGGTCAGCGCCAGGGCTAGGTCGGCGTCCAGGCTGCGTTCGTGGAACTCGTCGAAGATCACCAGGCCGACGCCCTCCAGCGCCGGGTCATCCTGCAGCCGGCGGGTGAGGATGCCCTCGGTGACCACCTCGATGCGGGTACGCGGCCCGACCCGGCTTTCCAGGCGGATGCGATAGCCCACGGTCTCGCCGACACCTTCGCCCAGCTCCGCGGCCAGCCGCTCGGCAGCCGCCCGGGCCGCCAGCCGCCGCGGCTCGAGCAGCAGGATGCGCTGGCCAGCCAGCCAGGGTTCGTCGAGCAGCGCCAGGGGCACCCGGGTGGTCTTGCCGGCGCCGGGCGGCGCCTCCAGCACGCAGTCGTCACGGGTGGCGAGGGCCTGGCGCAGCTTGGGCAGGACAACATCGATAGGCAGGGGCGTCATTTGGCACGGCCAGAGGTCTCAACGGGGCGGGCAGTATAAAGCGTCTCGCCCGCCTCGATTCCGGCCGCTATAGTGGCGGCCTCATCCAACAGGAGGTTGTCTATGTCGATGCGTACCCGCGCGGTGTGTGGCGTCCTCGCCGCTGCCCTGCTCACCCAATTGACCGCCTGCGGCTCGCTGTTCTATCCCGAGCGCCGCGGCCAGATCACCGGCAGTGGCCGTATCGATCCGGGCATCGTCGCCCTCGATGCCATCGGCCTGCTCTTCTACATCATCCCGGGCCTGATCGCCTTCGGCGTGGACTTCGCCACCGGCGCCATCTACCTCCCCGACAACAAGCGCGCCGAGGTGGATCCGGCCGAGCTTAACAAGGCCGTCAATCCCGATGGCAGCGTCGATCGCATGCGCCTCAAGGCCATCATCCAGCACGCCACCGGCAACACCCTGCCGCTCGACGATCCGCGCCTGCTGCAGCGCAGCGGCAGCAATGAGCAGCTCGCCAGCCTGGGCCTCGCGCCGCGCGGCTGATGAGCGACCCGCACCACACCGAGCGGCTGCTGCGCCGGGCCACGGCCGCCTCGGTGGCGGTGGCGACGACGCTGATCCTGGCCAAGGCCGTGGCCTGGTGGTTCAGCGGCTCGGTCAGCCTGCTCGCCGGCCTGACCGACTCGCTGCTCGACGGCCTGGCCTCGATCTTCAATCTGCTGGCGGTGCACTATGCGCTCAAGCCGGCTGACCAGGATCACCGCTATGGCCATGGCAAGGCCGAGTCCCTGGCCGGGATCGCCCAGGCGGTGTTCATCGGCGTGAGCGCGGTGCTCATCGCCTGGCAGGCGATCGGTCGCCTGCAACAGCCCGAACCCCTGGGCGCCCATGGCCTCGGTATCGCCGTCACCCTCTTCTCGCTGGCCCTGACCGGCGTGCTGGTGGCCTACCAGCAACGGGTGATCCGCCTCACCGACTCCACGGTGGTGCGCGCCGACGCCCTGCACTATCGCTCCGACCTGCTGCTCAACCTGGCCATCCTGATCGCCCTGGCGCTGACCGGCTTCGGCTGGTACTGGCTGGACCCGCTGTTCGGCCTGGCCATCGCCCTGTACATCCTCTGGAGCGCCTACGGCATCGCCCGCGACTCCTTCGGCGTGCTGATGGACCAGGAACTGCCCAGCGACATCAGCGAACACATGCTGCAACTGGCCTGCCAGGTACGCGGCGTCGAAGGCGCACACGACCTGCGCACGCGCATCTCCGGCAATCACTGGTTCGTCCAGCTGCACCTGGAGCTGCCCGGCGAGATCAGCCTGTCGCGCGCCCATGTGCTGTGCGACGAGGTGGAGGCAGCGATCCGCGCCGAATATCCCCAGGCGGAGGTCTTGGTCCACGCCGATCCCATGGACGCCCCCGACGTGCCGCACCGCCATCCCCTGCCGCCCGCCACCTGAGCGGAACCCGGCGCCGCTGCGCTCTCTCGAAGCCTCTAAGCCTGATGCAGAGAGCACCCCAGAGGGTGCCGGGAGACCACCATGAACACCCTGCACCCGGTCGCGCGCCTCGCCGACCTGCGTGAAGACCGCGGTACCGCGGTCAAGATCGAAGACCAGGAAATCCTGCTGCTGCGCGTCGGTGACGAGGTACGGGCCTTTCAGGCCAAGTGTCCCCACGCCGGCGCGCCTCTGGCGGACGGCGCCGTCTGCCAGGGCCGCCTGGTCTGTCCCTGGCACAAGGCGAGCTTCGCCGTCGACGATGGTCGCCTCTGCGAGCCGCCGGCACTGGATGCCCTGCAGCGCTATCCGGTGGAGGTGCGCGACGGCGAGGTGCTGGTCGGCCGCGAGCCGCTGCCCGCACCAGCGGCGGAATCCCCGCCCGATGACCGCCTGTTCGTCATCGTCGGCGCCGGCGCCGCGGGGACCGTTGCCGCCGCCGCCCTGCGCGAATTCGGCTATGGCGGACGTCTGCTGCTGATCGGTCGCGAACCTGGCGAACCCTATGATCGCACCGCCCTGTCCAAATTCGTGCTCCAGGGCGACAAGGCCCCCGACGAAGCCCCGCCGCTGCGCGAGGCCAAGTTCTTCCGCCAGCAGCGCATCGAACGCCTGCATGCCGAGGTGATCCGCCTGGATCCCCAAGCCCGTCAGCTGGAACTCGCCAACGGCCACACCCTGGCCTACGACGGCTGTGTGCTCGCTACGGGTGGCGAACCCAAGCCGCTCAACGTGCCGGGTGCCGAACTCGAAGGCATCCACCTGCTGCGGACCCGCGCGGACGCCGCCGCGATCCTCGCCGACCTGCCTGACACAGGCCGGGCGGTGATCGTCGGAGCCAGCTTCATCGGCCTGGAAGCCGCTTCCGCCCTGCGCAAGCAGGGACTGGCGGTGGACGTGGTCGCGCCGGCCTCGCTGCCCTTCGTCAAGCAGATGGGCGAGACCCTGGGGCAACACTTCAAGACGCTGCACGAGGCCAATGGCGTGACCTTCCATGCCCACCACGAGGTGGTGGGCTTCGAAGGTCACGGGC
>CAUQPA010000526.1:0-3707 GCA_963519325.1 uncultured Pseudomonas sp.
TGCCGGCAGGCCACTACTTCATGATGGGCGACAACCGCGACAACTCCAACGACAGTCGCTACTGGGACGACCCCAACATCCCCCGCGAGCTGCTGGGCATGGTCCCGGACCGCAACATCGTCGGCAAGGCCTTCGCCGTCTGGCTGAGCTGGCCGGAGCCCAAGCTGCAGAGCATGCCCACCCTGTCCCGCGTAGGTATCATTCGATGAGTGAACGCAGAGTGTCTGGTCTTCCGTCGCGTCAGCAGGGGCTGTCGTTCCTGGGCGGACTGCTCGCACTCTGCGTCATCGCCTTCCTGGCCAGCACGGCCATGAAATTCGTTCCCCATTACCTGGACTACAATGCCCTGACCAAGGTCATCGAATCCATCGGCGATAACCCCGATAACCAGATTCGCAGCGTGTCCGACGTCTACAGCTACGTGGGGAAGGGTATGCAGGTGAACGACATCCGTGATCTCGATCTACAGAAGGCCATGCGCGTCGAAGCCGACGGCAACCGCCTGCAGATCCACCTCGATTATGAAAAACGTGAACACCTGATCCGCAACATCGATCTGGTCGTTCGTTTCAACCGTGATTTCCGTATAAATCTCCCGTGACTTTATCTCTAGATCGCCTCGAGCGTCGGCTGGGTTATACCTTCAAGGACCCGGACATGATGCTGCTCGCCCTCACGCACCGCAGTTTCGCGGGTCGTAACAACGAACGCCTGGAATTTCTCGGCGACGCCATCCTCAACTTCATCATCGGCGAAGCCCTCTACGAACACTTCCCCCAGGCCCGCGAAGGTCAGTTGTCCCGCCTGCGGGCCAAGCTGGTCAAGGGCGAGACCCTGGCCCTGCTCGCGCGCAGCTTCGAACTCGGTGATTACCTGCGCCTGGGGTCCGGCGAACTGAAGAGCGGCGGTTTCCGCCGTGAGTCTATTCTCGCCGATGCCATGGAAGCCCTGATCGGCGGCATCTACCTGGATGCCGGCATGGACGCGGCCAAGGACCGGGTGATGGCCTGGCTCGGGCCCCAGTTGCGCGAACTGACACCAGTGGACACCAACAAGGATCCCAAGACCCGTTTGCAGGAATTCCTCCAGGCGCGCGCCTGCGAGTTGCCGCGCTACGACGTGGTCGCCATCGAGGGCGAACCCCACTGCCGGGTTTTCTTCGTCGAATGTGAAGTCGCGATGCTCAGTGAAAAGACGACGGGGCAGGGCGCCAGCCGCCGCATCGCCGAACAGATAGCCGCCTCGGCGGCCTTGATCGCCTTGGGCGTGGAGAATGGTCATGAATGATGAGCTCAAGGCATCGCGCTGCGGTTATGTCGCCATCGTCGGCCGGCCCAACGTCGGCAAGTCCACGCTGCTCAACCACATCCTCGGGCAGAAGCTCGCCATCACCTCGCGCAAGCCGCAGACGACCCGGCACAACATGCTCGGGATCAAGACCGAGGGCGAGGTGCAGACCATCTACGTCGACACCCCCGGCCTGCACAAGGAAAACCAGAAGGCGCTCAATCGCTTCATGAACAAGACGGCCGTCACCGCGCTGCGCGATGTGGACGTCGTGGTGTTCGTGGTCGACCGTACCCGCTGGACCGACGAAGACCAGATGGTGCTGGAGCGGGTGCGCTTCGTGAAATGCCCGGTGCTGCTCGCCGTCAACAAGCTGGATCGCCTGGAAGACAAGGCCGACATGCTGCCTCACCTGCAGTGGCTGCAGGAGCAATTGCCGGAAGCCACCATCATTCCGGTTTCCGCGCAGTACGGCCACAATCTCGAGGCCCTCGAGGAGCTGGTCGCCGAGCGCCTGCCGGAAGGCGAGCACTTCTTCCCGGAAGACCAGATCACCGACAGATCCAGCCGCTTCCTGGCAGCCGAGCTGATCCGCGAAAAGATCATGCGCCAGCTGGGGGCCGAGCTGCCCTACCAGGTCGCCGTCGAGATCGAGGAATTCAAGTACGAGAACGGTATGCTGCACATCCACGGCCTGATTCTCGTCGAACGCGATGGCCAGAAGAAGATCCTCATCGGCCAGGCCGGCGAGCGCATCAAGCGAATCGGCCAGGAAGCGCGCCAGGACATGGAAACCCTGTTCGACGCCAAGGTCATGCTCAATCTCTGGGTCAAGGTCAAAGGCGGCTGGTCCGATGACGAGCGCGCCCTTCGCTCCCTGGGTTATTCCGACCTCTGACGATGCAGGCGTCCGAGCCGCTGTTCGTCCTGCACGCGCGCCCCTATCGGGAAAGCAGCGCGCTGGTGGACGTGTTCGGCGCCTTCGGCCGGGTCCGCACCGTATTGCGTGCGGCCCGCTCCCGCTCCGGTAGCTTGGCCAGGCCCTTCGTTCCTCTGGAAGCTCAGCTAAGTGGGCGAGGGGAGTTGAAGAATCTGCAGAAGGTGGCGGCCCTGGCGCCGCCCTACCTGCTCCAGGGCCAGGCACTCTTCAGCGGCTTCTATCTGAATGAGCTGCTGGTCCGGCTACTGCCCGCCGAAGATCCCTATCCTGCGCTCTTCGAACTCTATGGCTTGACCCTGGCCGCCCTGGCCCAGGGGCGGCCGGTCGAGCCGCTGCTGCGCACCTTCGAATGGCGCCTGCTCGATCTGCTGGGCTACGGCTTTTCCTTTTCCCAGGCCCTCGATGGTCAGCCCATCGAGGCGCAGCGCCTGTACCGCTTTCTGCCGGACCAGGGCTTCGAGCCGGTCGACGAAGTCCGGCCCGGTTGCCTGGCCGGTGCAGAAATCCTGGCACTCGAACGCGGTGAGTGGGACGATCCCACCGTGGTTCGGGCCGCCAAGCGGTTGATGCGCCAGGCCCTGGCGCCCCACCTGGGCAGCAAACCCCTGATGAGTCGCGAATTGTTCGCCAAGCCAAGTGAATAAGCCATGAAAGAGTTCAGTCGTGTTCTGTTGGGCGTCAACATCGATCATGTCGCCACCCTGCGCCAGGCCCGGGGTACCCGCTATCCCGATCCGGTCAAGGCGGCCCTGGATGCCGAGGAGGCTGGCGCGGACGGCATCACCCTGCACCTGCGCGAAGATCGTCGCCATATCCAGGAGCGGGACGTACGCCTGCTGCGCGAACTCCTGCAGACCCGCATGAACCTCGAAGTCGCCCTGACGCCCGAGATGCTGGCCTTCGCTCGGGAGATCCGTCCGGAGCACGTCTGCCTGGTGCCCGAGCGCCGGGAAGAGCTGACCACCGAAGGTGGACTGGACGTAGTAGGGCAGGTCCAGCGTATTCGTGACGCCATCACCGCGCTGCCCGCTTCGGAAGTATCCCTCTTTATAGATCCCGATCTGCAGCAGATCCAGGCGGCCAAGGACAGCGGTGCCCCGGTGATCGAGCTGCATACCGGTCGCTATGCGGAAGCCGAGACCGAGCAAGAGCAGACCCGTGAGCTGCAACGGCTGGTCAAGGCCGTCGAGTTCGCCACCGGGCTCGGCCTGGTGGTCAATGCCGGCCATGGCCTGCACTACCATAACGTCCAGCCCATCGCGGCGCTGCCGGGTATCAACGAGCTGAACATCGGCCATGCCATCGTGGCCCAGGCGGTCTTCGTCGGCTTCAAGCAGGCAGTCAAGGACATGGCCGAGCTGATCCGCTGTAACGCGGCCGTAAAATAACTGTTGACGCCCTCCAAAACTCCCCTCTAATGCGCCACACTTCCGGCGCAGACGCTGAAGTGCTTGAAAATCAAGCACTTAGGTCTGGGTCG
>CAUQPA010000527.1:0-3706 GCA_963519325.1 uncultured Pseudomonas sp.
GGAGGGCCTGTCCCAGGACCTCAACTACAACGTCATGTTCTCCCAGCGCGGCGTCTACAACCTCTGCCATACCCTGCAGGACATGCGCGATTCCGAGCGCCGGGTCAGCGCCAACCGCCTAAACGGCGTGGACGGCGAACTGCTCGACACCCGCCAGGTGGCCGAAGAGATTCCCTACCTGGACTGCAGCAAGAACACCCGCTACCCCATCCTCGGCGCCACGGTGCAGCGCCGGGGTGGCGTGGCCCGTCACGACGCCGTGGCCTGGGGCTTCGCCCGCGCCGCCGACGCCCTGGGCGTGGACCTGATCCAGCAGACCGAGGTCACCGGCTTCCGCAAGCAGGATGGCAAGGTGATCGGCGTGGAGACCAACCGTGGCTTCATCGGTGCCCGGCGCGTCGGCGTGGTCACCGCCGGCAACTCCGGGCACATGGCCAAGCTCGCCGGCTTCCGCCTGCCGCTGGAATCCCACCCGCTGCAGGCGCTGGTGTCCGAGCCGATCAAGCCCATCATCGACAGCGTCATCATGTCCAACGCGGTACACGGCTACATCAGCCAGTCCGACAAGGGCGACCTGGTGATCGGCGCCGGTATCGACAGCTGGGTCGGCTACGGCCAGCGCGGTTCGTACCCGGTGATCGAGCACACCCTGCAGGCCATCGTCGAGATGTTCCCGATCCTCTCGCGGGTGCGCATGAACCGCCAGTGGGGCGGCATCGTGGACACCTGCCCGGATGCCTGCCCGATCATTTCCAAGACCCCGGTGGAGAACCTGTTCTTCAACTGCGGCTGGGGCACCGGTGGCTTCAAGGCCACCCCTGGTTCGGGCAACGTCTTCGCGGCGTCGCTCGCCTCCGGCGAGATGCATCCGCTGGCCAAACCCTTCTCCATCGACCGTTTCCACACCGGTGCGCTGATCGACGAACACGGCGCTGCGGCCGTCGCGCACTAAGGAGCCCGAGCATGTTGTACATCCGTTGCCCCCACTGCGGGGAGTTGCGCTCCGAAGAAGAATTCCACGCGGCCGGCGAAGCCCATATCGCCCGCCCCCTGGACCCAGAGGCCTGTAGCGACGCGGAGTGGGGCGACTACATGTTCTTCCGCACCAACCCGCGTGGCCTGCGCCACGAGCTGTGGGTCCACGCCTCGGGTTGCCGCCAGTACTTCAACGCGACCCGCAACACCGAGACCTACGAAATTCTCGAAACCTATCCGATCGGCGAGCGACCCCGCTTCACCGCCGAGCGAGGAGAGCGCACATGAGCCAGGTCCATCGACTCACCCAGGGCGGTCGCCTGGACCGCAGCCAGGCCATCACCTTCACCTTCAACGGCCAGACCTACCAGGGCTTCAAGGGTGACACCCTGGCCTCGGCGCTGCTGGCCAACGGCGTGGACGTGATCGGGCGCAGCTTCAAGTACTCCCGGCCGCGCGGCATCGTCGCCGCCGGTGCCGAAGAACCCAACGCCATCATGCAGATCGGCGCCACCGAGGCCACCCAGGTGCCCAACGTGCGGGCCACCCAGCAGGCGCTGTACCAGGGCCTGGTCTCCGCCAGCACCAACGGCTGGCCGAGCGTGAACAACGACCTCATGGGGATCCTCGGCAAGGTCGGCGGCAAGATGATGCCGCCCGGTTTCTACTACAAGACCTTCATGTATCCGCAGAACCTGTGGATGACCTACGAGAAGTACATCCGCAAGGCCGCCGGCCTCGGCCGGGCGCCGACCCAGGTCGATCCGGACACCTACGACAACTTCAACCAGCACTGCGATGTGCTGGTGGTGGGTGGTGGTGCCGCCGGCCTGGCCGCGGCCCTAGCCGCTGGCCGCAGTGGCGCCCGGGTGATCCTCGCCGACGAGCAGGAAGAATTCGGTGGCAGCCTGCTGGACAGCCGCGAGCGGCTCGATGGCGCTCCGGCGGCCGACTGGGCCGCCAAGGCCGTGGCCGAGCTGCAGGGCCTGGACAACGTGGTGTTGCTGCCGCGCGCCACGGTCAACGGCTACCACGACCACAACTTCCTCACCATCCACGAGCGGCTCACCGACCACCTGGGTGATCGCGCGCCCCACGGCCAGGTGCGTCAGCGCCTGCACCGGGTCCGCGCCACCCGCGTGGTGCTGGCCACCGGCGCCCACGAACGGCCGCTGGTGTACGCCAACAATGACCTGCCGGGCAACATGGTGGCCGGTGCCGTGTCCACCTACATCCGCCGCTACGCGGTGGCCCCGGGCCAGCGCCTGGTGCTGTCCACCAACAACGACTACGCCTACCGCGTGGCCCTGGACTGGCTCGAAGCCGGTCGCCAGGTGGTGGCCGTCGCCGATGCGCGACCCAATCCGCGCGGCGCCTGGGTCGAGGAAGTGCGCAAGCGTGGCGTGCGCGTGATGGGCGGTACCGCCGTCAGCGAAGCCCGCGGCAGCACCCGGGTGACCGGCGCCAAGATCGCCACCATCGACCTGACCGCCTTCCGTACCCTGGGCGGCGGCGAATGGCTGGACTGCGACCTCATCGCCACCTCCGGCGGCTACAGCCCGGTGGTGCACCTGGCCTCGCACCTGGGCGGCCGTCCGCTCTGGCGTGACGACATCCAGGCCTTCGTGCCCGGCCCGGCGCCGCAGAAGCGCGTCTGCGCCGGCGCGGTGAACGGCGTCTTCGCCCTGGGCGACGTCCTTGCCGATGGCTTCGAGGCCGGCGCCACCGCCGCGGCCGAAGCCGGGGCCCAGGTGGTCAGTGGCGAACTGCCCCAGGCCGAATATCGCCAGGAAGAGCCGACCCTGGCCCTGTTCCAGGTGCCCCACGACAAGCCGTCGTCGCGGGCCCCCAAGCAATTCGTCGACCTGCAGAACGACGTCACCGCCGCCGGCATCGAGCTGGCCTGCCGCGAGGGCTTCGAGTCCATCGAGCACGTCAAGCGCTATACCGCCATGGGCTTCGGTACCGACCAGGGCAAGCTGGGCAACATCAACGGCCTGGCCATCGCCGCCCGGGTGCAGAGCAAGGCCATCCCGGAAGTCGGCACCACCATGTTCCGCCCGAACTACACCCCAGTGACCTTCGGCGCCATCGCCGGTCGCCACTGCGGGGCCCTGTTCGAGCCCAAGCGCTACACCGCACTGCACGCCTGGCACCTCAAGCAGGGTGCGCTGTTCGAGGACGTCGGCCAGTGGAAGCGCCCCTGGTACTTCCCCAAGGCGGGCGAGGACCTGCACGCCGCGGTCAACCGCGAGTGCCTAGCCGTGCGCCGTAGCGTCGGCCTGCTCGACGCCTCCACCCTCGGCAAGATCGACATCCAGGGCAAGGATGCGCGGGAATTCCTCAACCGCGTCTACACCAACGCCTGGACCAAGCTGGACATCGGCAAGGCCCGCTATGGCCTGATGTGCAAGGAAGACGGCATGGTCTTCGACGACGGCGTCACCGCCTGTCTCGCCGACAACCACTTCCTGATGACCACCACCACCGGCGGCGCCGCACGCGTCTTCGAATGGCTGGAGCTCTACCACCAGACCGAATGGCCGGAACTGGAGGTGTACTTCACCTCGGTCACCGACCACTGGGCGACCCTGACCCTGTCCGGCCCCAACAGCCGCAAGCTGCTGGCCAAGCTGACCGACATCGATCTGGACAACGCCGCCTTCCCCTTCATGGCCTGGAAGGAAGGCCAAGTGGGCGGGGTGCCGGCGCGGGTGTTCCGCATCTCCTT
>CAUQPA010000528.1:0-3701 GCA_963519325.1 uncultured Pseudomonas sp.
CGGTGGAGAGCAGGCCGGTACGCAGGATGGCAGACGGGATCATCGCGGCAGTCGGTCGGGGGCGGGACGCCCAGCATGAGGCAAATCCCGCGGGCCGGCCAGCCTGCCCGCGCTAGAGCGCCTTGCCGCCTAACGCAGGTAGGCCCGGCTCGACCACCACGCCACGCTCCGGTGCCTCGAACTCCGGCGCGGGCATAGCCTTGCCATCCAACGCGGCCTTGAGCCTTTGCATGTCCAGCGCCCCGACCCAGCGGGCGATAGCCAAGGTCGCCACGCCATTGCCGATGGTATTGGTGATGGCCCGCGCCTCCGACATGAAGCGATCCACCCCGAGCAGCAAGACCATGCCCGCCACCGGAATGGTGCCGAGGCTGGCCAGGGTCGCCGCCAGGGTGATGAATCCCGATCCGGTGACCCCGGCCGAGCCCTTGGACGTGAGCATCAGCACGGCCATGATGATGAGCTGGTCGGTCAGGCTCAGGGGCGTATTGGTGGCCTGGGCGATGAAGGTGGCGGCGGCGGTGTAATAGATGGCCTGGCCGTCCGGATTGAAGGTCAGGCCCGAGGGAATGACCATGCCGGCTACCGGTTTGGAACAGCCCGCGTTCTCCATCTTGCGGATCATCTGCGGCAACACCGATTCGGAGGAACTGGTGCCCAGCACGGTGAACAGCTCTTCCTTAAGGTACTTGAGCAACTTCCACAGGCTGAAGCCGGCGACGCGGCAGATCGGCCCCAGCACCAGGGCGACGAAGAGGATGCAGGTAAGGTAGAAACAGGCCATCAGCTTGCCCAGCGAGAACAGCGAGCCGAAGCCGTACTTGCCGATGGTGAAGGCGATGGCGCCAAAGGCCCCCAGCGGCGCCAGCCGCATCACGATGTTGACGATGCCGAACATGCCGTGCATCAGGCTATCGAGGGTGCGGATGATCGGCTTGCCCTTGTCGCCACAGCGCGCCAGGGCCACCCCGAGCAGGATGGAGAACAGCAGGATCTGCAGGATGTTGCCCTTGGCGAAGGCGTCCCCCAGGGTGTTGGGGATGATCTGCATCATGAAGGCGATGAAGGACTCATGCTTGGCCGCCTCGGTGTAGCTGGCGATGGCGGAGCTGTCGAGGGTGGCCGGATCGATGTTCATGCCGGCGCCGGGCTTGAAGGTATCGACCACCACCAGGCCGACAATCAGCGCCAGGGTCGAGACCACCTCGAAGTAGATGAAGGCGCGGATGCCCACCCGGCCGAGCTCCTTCATGTCGTTCATCTTGGCGATGCCGGTGACCACCGTGAGGAAGATCACCGGTGCCAGCAGCATCTTGATCAGCTTGATGAAGGCATCGCCGATGGGTTTGAGCGAGGTGGCGAAATCCGGGTAAAAGACGCCGAGCAAGGCGCCGGCGATGACCGCGATGACGACCTGGACGTAGAGTTTTCCGAGTAGGCGCTTCATGGGATATCCATTGTTGTTCTTGTAATGGAAGCGACCGCGCGGGCGGTCGCCCGTGAACGTGCAGAGCCTGCCCCAGCCGCGCCGCCAGGCCGCGGATGAGGCCGCCGCCCTAGCGCGCGATCAGTTCCAGCACGGCGTCGGTGACCTGGCGCGTGGTGGCCGTACCGCCCAGGTCCGGGGTGTGCAGGCCGCTGGCGGTGACCTCCTCGATGGCGCGCATCAGGTGGGCGCTGGCCTCGGGTTCGCCGAGGTGGTCGAGCATCAGCGCCGCGGTCCAGAAGGTGGCGATGGGGTTGGCCACGCCCTTGCCGGTGATGTCGAAGGCCGAGCCGTGGATGGGTTCGAACATCGAGGGAAAGCTGCGCTCCGGATTGAGGTTGGCGGTGGGCGCGATGCCCAGGCTGCCGGACAGCGCCGCGGCCAGGTCCGAGAGGATGTCGGCGTGCAGGTTGGTGGCGACGATCACGTCCAGGTTGCCCGGCTTGAGCACCATGGTCGTGGTCACGGCGTCCACCAGTTCGCGGGTGGTGCGTACGTCCGGATAGTCCTTGGCCACCTCGGCGAATACCTCGTCCCACAGCACCATGCCGTGGCGCTGGGCATTGGACTTGGTGACCAGGGTCAGGTGCTTGGCCGGACGGCTGCGGGCCAGGTCGAAGGCGAATCTGTGGATGCGCTCGACGCCGACCCGGGTGAAGGTGGAGACCTCGGTGGCCACCTCGATGGGCAACCCCTGGTGGACCCGACCGCCGCTGCCGGAATACTCGCCTTCGGAGTTTTCCCGGACGATCACCCAGTCGATGGCCTGACCATTGGTGAGCGGACTCTTCACCCCTGGCAGCACCCGCGCCGGGCGGACATTGGCGTATTGGTCGAAGCCCTGGCAGATCGGCAGGCGCAGACCCCAGAGGGAAATGTGGTCCGGCACCTTCTGGCTGCCCACCGCGCCGAAGAAGATGGCATCGGCCTGCTTGATCTCCTCCAGTCCCCCTTCCGGGATGTAGTGGCCATGCTCCAGGTAGTACTCCGAATCCCAGGGGTAGTGGCTGACCTCGAACGTGAAACCGCCCAGGCGCTTGGCCAGGCCATCGAGGACCTCGAGGCCGGCGGCTATGACTTCGACCCCGATACCGTCTCCGGGAATGGCAGCGATCTTGTAGTTCTTCATGAGGTGGCCCTGTGCTCTTGTTCGTGGGAGGGAACGCCGGCTGGCAGCGTAGGGCCGAGTATAGGTAGTGAAATCCAGGCTAAGATTCACCTCAAATCATCACTTAAGTGAATTGAGGTTAATAATGAGCCGCCCCCAGGACCTCAGCTTCTTCCACCTGCTGGCCCAGCAAGGCAACCTCGCCGCCACGGCGCGCGAACTGGGTATCACCCCGCCGGCGGTGAGCAAGCGACTGGCCGCCCTGGAGCGGCGCCTGGGGGTGCGGCTGGTCAATCGCACCACTCGCTCGCTGGGGCTGACGCCCGAGGGCGAGCTGTATTTCCGCCATGCCGGGCGCATCCTCGGCGATATCGAGGCGGTGGAGGACATGGTCGCCAGCCGCCGTGGCCAGCCCAAGGGGCTGCTGCGGGTCAACGCCTCGCTGGGCTTCGGGCGGCGCTACATAGGGCCGGCGCTGGCGGCTTTCATCGATCGTTATCCGGAGGTGGAGACCCAGCTGCTGCTCAGCGACCACCCCATGGAGCTCGCCGCCCATGGCCTGGACCTGGGCATCCGCTTCGGCGTGGCCCCGGATTCCGGCTATCACGCCCGGCGCATCGCCAGCAATCGTCGGCTACTGTGCGCCTCGCCGCTCTACCTGGAACGCCATGGCACGCCGCAGCGGCTGCAGGAACTGGCCACGCACAATTGCATCTTCCTGCGCCAGAACGACAGCATCCACGGGGTCTGGGAGTTTCTCGAAGGCTCACGTACCCGCAGCGTCAAGGTGCGCAGCAATCTGAGCTGCAACGATGGCGAGGTGGCGCTGAACTGGGCCCTGGAAGGCCGCGGCATCTTGCTGCGGGCGGAATGGGACATCGCCCGCTACGTCCGCAGCGGGCGGCTGCGCCGGGTGCTGGAAGACGCCCGGCCACCCTCGGCGGACGTCTATGCGGTCTATTCCGAACACCATCACCTGTCCGCCAAGGTGCGGCATTTCATCGACTTCCTGGTGGAGCGCTTCCAGCGCATCGACCACCTCGAGGACCCGGCCGGCGAGGCGGACTGAGGGCGCTCAGCCGCGCGCCGTCCCCCACAGCCGCCCGA
>CAUQPA010000529.1:0-3692 GCA_963519325.1 uncultured Pseudomonas sp.
CGTCAGTCAATCAGCGCTGAAGGGCTCAGTGCGCTTGTAGCGGCCGGGGCCGCATACGACGTGCGCGCAATTCCAGGTCCCGAGGGCCATGGGTGGCAATTGCAGGTGCGTTATAGCAAAGAGAGCCGACATTTTCCTCTCCGCTCCCGGCGCGAATTAATAAGGGTGTTTCGGTCACTCGATGCGCTCAATAGGTATGCACAGGGTATTGGAATACGAGGGTTCAGGATCGAAACCTGACTCTTTTGTAATCCTCGGCTCAGTCAACTGAAAGCTTTCCAGCGCTACCTTGTGGTCCGCGGCATGTGCCGCTGTATTTGCCCAAGGTGCTTCGTCATGAACGTTTCTAAAGCTGTGTTCCTCGCTCTTGCTTTAACCCTTTCCTCGTCTGCTTTTGCTGAAGGGGGCGCCGATCGCGTCTTCACTCGCATGATGGACGCCCAACAAGCAGCGCAAAGCAAGAAAGCCGAGCCGAGGCTAGCTGGCACGTCTGCAGAAAAAAAGATGAAGACGGCAAGGCTTGCTGCTAGCGAAGCGGCCTACCCAATGCTTACAGAAATGTAATCGCGCCCTACAAAGCGCTATGACATCTTTCCGCCTAATCTTCTAACTCCTGTACACGGCACCGGTGCCGTCCTCGCTACCAGGACCTGCTCGTATGGAATCAAGAACCTCTCGACGTACCTTCGTCAAAGGCCTCACGGCCGCCGGCATGCTTGGTGGGCTGGGTCTGTGGCGTTCGCCCAGTTGGGCGGCGGCTGGGTCGACAACGCCCCGCACACTGACGGGTACAGAGTTCGATCTGTCGATTGGCGAGATGCCGGTGAACATCACCGGGAAGCGCCGTACGGCGATGGTGATCAATGGCGGATTGCCGGGCCCCCTGTTGCGTTGGAGGGAGGGCGACACGGTGACGCTTCGCGTGCGCAACAGGCTTGATGCGGCTACCTCCATACACTGGCATGGCATCATCCTGCCTCCAAATATGGACGGGGTACCGGGACTGAGCTTCGCGGGTATCGAGCCAGGCGGCATGTATGTCTACCAGTTCAAGCTCCAGCAAAACGGGACCTACTGGTACCACAGCCACTCCGGCTTCCAAGAGCAGGCCGGTGTGTATGGGCCTTTGGTCATCGAGGCTAAGGAGCCGGAGCCGTTCAAATACGATCGTGAGCATGTGGTGATGCTGACGGACTGGACGGATGAAGATCCGGCTTCGCTGATGCGCACGCTGAAAAAACAGTCCGACTACTACAACTTCCACAAGCGTACCGTTGGCGACTTTGTCAATGACGTGGCTGACAAGGGCTGGGCCGCGACGCTGGCGGATCGCAAGATGTGGGCTGAGATGAAGATGAACCCCACGGACCTTGCGGATGTAAGCGGCGCAACCTACACCTACCTGCTCAATGGCCAGGCTCCGAACATGAATTGGACAGGCCTGTTCCGTCCTGGCGAGAAGCTACGGCTTCGATTCATCAATGGCTCCGCCATGACGTACTTCGACATCCGTATCCCAGGCCTGAAAATGACCGTCGTAGCGTCTGATGGCCTTTACGTGAACCCGGTTGAGGTCGACGAGCTTCGTATCGCCGTGGCCGAAACCTACGATGTCATCGTCGAGCCCACAGGCGAGGCTTACACGGTCTTCGCCCAGTCAATGGATCGTACCGGCTATGCTCGCGGCACCCTTGCCGTGCGGGATGGCTTGGTGGCTCCAGTCCCTCTACTTGATCCTCGCCCCTTGGTCACGATGGACGACATGGGTATGGGCGGTATGGACCATGGCGGCATGGACGGCATGAATTCGGCGGCTGGTGATGATATGCAGACCATGAGCAGCATGGGAGGCAGCCCCATGCCAGCCATGGACCACAGCAAGATGTCCTCTATGCAGGGCATGGACCATGGCGCTATGGCGGGGATGGACCATGGTTCGATGTCTGGAATGGCCGGAATGACCATGCAAAGTCATCCCGCGAGTGAGAAGAACAACCCGCTGGTCGACATGCAGGCGATGACCCCTACCGCCAAATTGAATGACCCCGGCCTGGGTCTGCGTAACAACGGACGTAAGGTACTCACCTACGCCGACCTCAGAAGCACTTTTGAAGACCCTGACGGCCGCGAACCAAGCCGTACTATCGAGCTACACCTGACAGGACACATGGAGAAGTTCGCTTGGTCCTTTGATGGCATCAAGTTCTCCGAAGCTCATCCTCTGGTTCTGAAATACGGGGAGCGGGTGAGGATTGTGCTGGTGAACGACACGATGATGACGCACCCGATTCACCTGCACGGAATGTGGAGTGACCTGGAGGACGAGGAAGGCAACTTCCTGGTTCGCAAGCACACCATCGATATGCCACCCGGATCCAAGCGCAGCTATCGCGTCACCGCCGACGCCCTGGGGCGATGGGCCTATCACTGCCATCTGCTGTACCACATGGAGATGGGTATGTTCCGCGAAGTCCGGGTAGAGGAGTGAAGCTAGTGACCGCGTTGAATCGACTCCACGTTTGTTCGCTGCTTGCCATCACCAGCTTCAGCATCGCTTCGGTTGGTGCCTTTGCTGCCGAAGCGGGCAGTTCTGACCTGGACCACAGCCAAATGCAGGGGATGGATCATTCCAAGATGCAGGGCATGGACCACAGCCAGATGCAGGGAATGGATCATTCCAAGATGCAGGGCATGGACCACAGCCAGATGCAGGGGATGGATCATTCCAAGATGCAGGGCATGGACTCTGGAATGACCACCATGGCGCCCAGCAAGCCGGCAGCCCTCGCTCAAAGCCGCACACCTATTCCGCCCATCACGGATGCCAACCGGGCGGCCGTCTATCAAAGCGGCAAAGGTCACACGGTCCATGACGATGCCCTCAACTACTTCCTGTTGTTCGATCAGCTTGAGTGGCAGGACGCTGATAACGGCAGTGTGCTGAGTTGGGACGTCAACGGTTGGGTAGGGGGGGATATTGATCGGCTGTGGATTCGCTCCGAGGGGGAGCGCACCAACGGCAAAACCGAATCCGCCGAGCTACAAGCGTTGTGGGGCCACTCGATCGGCCCGTGGTGGGACGTGGTGGGTGGCGTACGGCAGGACTTCAAACCAGGGCCGCCTCAGACGTGGGCCGCATTTGGTCTCCAGGGTCTGGCCTTATACAACTTCGAGGCCGAAGCGACCGCTTTCCTTGGAGAGGGTGGCCAAACTGCGTTGAGGCTGGAAGGCGACTACGACATCTTGCTGACCAATCGCCTGATCTTGCAGCCCACCGCCGAAGCTAATTTTTACGGGCAGAACGACCCCAAACGCGGAATCGGCTCAGGCTTGTCCGAGACGGAAGTCGGAGTGCGCTTGCGGTACGAAATTTACCGGGAATTCGCCCCGTACATTGGCGTTAGCTGGAACCGCTCCTATGGCAACACTGCCGATTTTGCCCGGGAGGAAGGGGAAGACCGCAGCGAAGCCCGCCTGGTCCTGGGCGTACGTATGTGGTTCTAACCAGACACCAAATCTCATTCCCCACGAACGCCCCTTGGGCTGTAGGAGTTCGCATGTTCAATCGTGCACCTTTCATCACGCTCTTTGCCGCTGGAATGCTGTTTAGCGCCCTGGCTCAAGCCCATCCCAAGCTGGTGTCTTCGACGCCTGCCGAAGGAACTGAAGGCGCCGCCCCGGCAAAGATCGAG
>CAUQPA010000530.1:0-3686 GCA_963519325.1 uncultured Pseudomonas sp.
AGCCTCTTCCGCGGCCTCGCCGCGCCCACCGAGCAGGCGCTGCAACAAGCCGGGGCGGGCTGGTTGCTCGGGGTGCAGCTGGGCCAGGGCCTGTTGCTGCAGGCGGCTGAATTCACCGAGCAGCGCGGGTAGCTCGCCCGGCTGGCCGGCGGCCGCCTGGGCGCGCTTGGCGAAGCCCTTGAGCGCCTTGCGCTGTTCCCGCGGCAACTCCAGGGGCAGCAGCAGGCGGCAGAGTTCGGCGAAGGCTTCGGCCACCTGGCGGGTGCGCGCTTCGCGGCGCTGCTCGGAGTCGAGCACGGTGCGCTCCAGGCGCGGAATCAGCCTGGCGAGCTCGGCGTCGCTGTCGTCACGGCGGAGGATGTCACGCAATTCGACCAGGCAGGCGTCCACCGCCACGTCGTTGCCTTCGGCGGCCAAACTGCTGCGCACCAGGCCGCGGCGCACCAGGTCCAGGCGGTTTTCCCACCGGTTTTCCAGGCGTTCCAGGGTTTCCAGGCTTTCCAGGTACTTGTTTTTCCAGCGTTCGACGTCCGCGCGCTCCATCCGCCTGCTCCAGAGGCTCGAGGGTGGCCGGCAGGCAGGCACGCCGAAGCGGCCAGCCGACCTAATAGTCGCTAGGGTATCGGCCGGGGTGGGGAAAGTTTGAGCAGGACGACCGGAGGCCGCTTGGGCGGGACGAGCTGAGGAGGCGCCGCCGCAGGACGCGGCGGCGGCGGGGGCTTACTTGGCAGCGCGTTCCTTCTGGATCAGGAAGTCGGCGACCTTCAGGGTCTCGTCCGGACCACCCGCGGAGCCCAGGTCGAAGCGGTACTTGCCGTTGACCACCATGGTCGGCACGCCGGTGATCTGGTAGGCCATGGCCAGCTTCTTGTCCTTTTCCACCTGGCCCTTCACGGCGAAGGAGTTGTAGGTGCTGAGGAACTTGTCGCGATCCACGCCCTGGGTGGCGAGGAAGTCGGCCATCTCCTCGGGAGTGGCCAGCTTCTTGTGTTCCTTGTGGATGGCGGCGAAGACGGCGTCGTGCACCTTGGCCTCCACGCCCATGGCCTCGAGGGTCACGAACAGCTGGCCGTGGACGTTCCAGACGCCCCCGAACATGGCCGGGACGCGCTTGAAGGCGACGTCGTCGGGCAGCTTCTTGGCCCAGGCGTTGAGGGTGGGCTCGAAGGCGTAGCAGTGCGGGCAGCCGTACCAGAACAGCTCAACCACTTCGATCTTGCCGGATTCGGACACCGGAACCGGACTGCTCAGTTCGGTGTACTGCTTGCCGGCCTGGATGTCGTCGGCATGGGCAGCCGCGCCGAACAGACTGGCGGCGGCGAACACGGCGGAGAAAAGCAGGTTGCGCATGGGGCTACTCCTGGAGGATGACACGCCCACCAACCGGGCGTTACGGATTGCGGGCATTGTAGCCGGGTGCAGGGCCGCGCCTAGTCGCCAGGTTGTCGTACGCCGGCCATGTTCAGGCTTCGTTCAGGTTGCCGGCGGGCGCGGTCCTGACCCGGCGCATCCGATATACTGCTGGCTTTGCCGCGCGGTCGCGAGTACGCCCATGTCCAGCTTCAAGAATCCCATCGTCGGTCTGTGCCAGCAGGCGTCCTTTCTCATCAGCGCCGCCAAGGTCGACCAGTGCCCGGCCGACAGCGGCCGCGAGGTGGCCTTCGCCGGGCGATCCAACGCCGGCAAGTCCAGTGCGCTCAACACCCTGACCCACGCCAACCTGGCGCGTACCTCCAAGACGCCGGGGCGCACCCAGTTGCTCAACTTCTTCTCCCTCGACGACGAGCGACGCCTGGTGGACCTGCCCGGCTACGGCTACGCCAAGGTGCCGATCCCGCTCAAGCAGCACTGGCAGGAGCACCTGGAAGCCTACCTGAGCAGCCGACATTCGCTGAGTGGCGTGGTGCTGATGATGGACATCCGCCATCCGCTGACCGAGTTCGACCGCCTGATGCTGGAGTGGGCCCAGGCCAGCTCCATGCCGCTGCACATCCTGCTGACCAAGGCCGACAAGCTGGCCTTCGGCGCCCAGAAGAACGCCCTGCTCAAGGTCCAGCGCGACCTGCGCCAGGGCTGGGGCGAGACCGCCAGCATCCAGCTGTTCTCGGCGCCCAAGCGCCAGGGCGTGGAAGACGCCCAGCGGGTGCTGGCCGCCTGGCTGGGCCTCGACGAAGCCGTCGCCGAGGCATAAAAAAACTCCGGACTTCCATCGGGGGAGGGGAGAAGTCCGGAGTTCAAGACTGGACCGCAAAGGTGGGTCCAGCATCTGCCAACACTAAACAGCAAAGGAGCAGAACGGCTATCCAAGCCATTCAGCAGTTCAGACGGGGCGCCTTGGAAAAGGTTCGCCCCGGCCGAACAGAAAGCCTGCGCCCTGACTAGCGGCCGCTGTTCAGCCCCAGACCCTCGTCGACACCCAGGTGCACGTTCATGCACTGGACCGCGGCGCCGGCGGCGCCCTTGCCCAGGTTGTCCAGCCGCGCGACCAGTGTCAGGCGCTCGGCATTGCCGAAGACGAAGAGGTCGGCGCGGTTGGTGTCATTGCTGGCCTGGACATCGAAGAAGCCGTTGTCCAGTTCTTCCTCGGCCGCGACCGGCGCGACGCGAATGAAGGCTTCGCCTTCGTAGTGACGGGCCAGGGCGGCCTGCAGGTCGGCGGCGGTGGTACCCGGGCGCAGCTGGCTGGCGTGCAGCGGGATGGTCACCGCCAGGCCCTTGAGGAAGGGGCCGACGATGGGGCTGAACACGGGTGCGGCGGCCAGGCCGCTCTGCACGCGCATTTCCGGCAGGTGCTTGTGGCCCTGGCCCATGGCATAGGGGCGGGGGCTCTGCAGGCGCGCATCGCCACCCGCTTCGTAGGCGGCGATCATCTGCTTGCCGCCGCCGCTGTAGCCGGTCAGGGAAAAGGCCGCGAGGGGCGTCTCCGGCGGCAGCAGGCCGGCATCCACCAGCGGGCGGGCCAGCAGGATGAAGGCGCTGGCGTGGCAGCCGGGGTTGGCGATGCGCTTGCTGGCGCGCAGGGCCTCGCGCTGACCCGGGGCCAGCTCGGGCAGGCCGTAGGTCCAGCCGCTGTCGGTGCGGAAGGCGGTGCTGGCGTCGATGATGCAGGTGTTGGGGTTGGTCACCAGGCCGACCGCTTCCCGCGAGGCCGCGTCGGGCAGGCAGAGGAAGGCCACGTCGGCGGCATTGAGGAAGCGCGCGCGCTCGGCCGGGTCCTTGCGCTTGCTTTCGTCGATGCGCAGCAGCTCGATGTCCGAACGGCCGGTCAGGTAATCCAGCAGGCGCAGGCCGGTGGTACCTTCCTGGCCGTCGACGAAAACTTTGAAGCTCATGGCGGTGCCTCTCGCGGATGGGCGCTGAAAAGCCGATTGTAGCGATTCGGGCAGTTCAGGGGTACGCCGCCCGTGAGGGATACAGCTGGGTTGTCGGCGACCGGCGCAGCGGGGTGTGCCAGAGCGGTTCCCTCGTTTTTGAGAGGTACAGATGTATTGATAGTGGTTTTGTACGGGTACAGTAATACCTGCCTGTAGGTGTTCTGTCCTCCGGTGAACGGCGAAGCTGGGTGCTCCCTGCGGCTCAGCTGGACATCGCCATGGATCACCTCTCCCTCAGTTCCCTGCCTACAGATCTGCGTAAAGGTCGCCGGGTATTCGCCCTTCAAGCTGTGGCGCTGGATCCGCCTGACC
>CAUQPA010000531.1:0-3671 GCA_963519325.1 uncultured Pseudomonas sp.
GGTCTTGTGTAGGGGGAGGGTCCGCCGCAACTCGTCGGGATCGGCCGACGACAGGGTGAAGGAGGCGGCCAGCAGGGCGCCCAGGGCGGGCACCATCTGCTCGATGAACTGGTTATGGCTGGCGGCCAGCACGCACTCGTGGAAGTGCTGGTCGGCGGCGTTGTAGTCGCCGCCGTCGAGGGAGGCTTCCAGATGCTGGTAGGCCTTGCCGATCGCCTGCACCTGCTCTGGGGTGGCCCTTTCACAGGCCCAACGCACCGCTGCCGGCTCGATGGCGTGGCGCAGGTCGAGCAGGTCCTTGACGAAATGGGCGGGCAGGCCGCCGGTGGCCAGCCAGCCCACCACCTGGGTGTCGAACAGGTTCCAGCGGCTGAGCGGCAGCACCCGGGTGCCGACCTTGGGGCCGACCTCGAGCATGCCCTTGGCCGCCAGTGTCTTGATCGCCTCGCGCAGGATGGTGCGGCTGACGCCCAGCTCCTGGCAGAGATCGGCTTCGACCTTGAGTGAGCTACCGGGGGGAAACTGGCCGGCGGCGAGGCGCTGGCCGAGCTGTTCTACGGTGGAGGCATGGTAGCTGCTGGACATGGAGGCATACCGCGACAGGGTTTGCCTCAATGATCATACGAAACATCGCGCTCGGACAAGGGTTCCTTCCGGAACGCGTCGGCGACCAGGTCCTCGACGCCGGCCAGCTGGGCGATCGACGCATGGCGGGCGCTGAGCGGGTCGCGATGCTGGATCGCGGTGAGGATCGCCTTGTGCCGGGACACCAGCAGGTCCAGGCCGTCGTCGGCGAATCGCGTCGAGGAGCGCTCCAGGTAGTCGCGCACCGGCAACAGCATGATGCTGTAGAGGTGGGTCAGCAACTCGTTGTGGGTGGCGTTGGCGATGGACAGGTGGAAGGCCATGTCCGGCTCGGCCATGGACGCGATGTCTTCCGAGCGCTCCATCCGCAGGTAGGCTTCCTCGATCGCGGTCACGTCGTCGGGATGGGCGTTGGCCGCGGCCATGGCCGCGATCTCCGGCTCGATGATGTTGCGCACCTTGACCAGCGTTTCGTAGAAGGTATGCCGGGAGTCGCTCTGCAGCAGCCAGTGCAGGACGTCGGGATCGAGGAGATGCCACTCGCTGCGTGGTTTGACCACGGTCCCGACCTTGGGCTTGGACCTCACCAGGCCCTTGGCGACCAGTACCCGCGTCGCCTCGCGCAGGACGGGGCGACTCACCTCGTAGTCTTCGCAGAGTTGCGCCTCGGGAGGCAGGCGCTGTTCGGGCAGGAAGCGTCCGGACACGATCTGGGTCCCGAGCTCGTGGACGATGCGAGCATGTCTGCTTTTGCGCGGCAGCGGTGTCTTGTAATTCATCGAAAGGCATCCGAGTCGTCGTGCCATCACTATAACACTGTCAGTGCGATAACCATCGTAATGACGGGCTCGACGGCTCTGGAATCGGGATCAGCGGAAATCAAGATATATGATTTCTCACTTCGTATCTTTATTTTAATAGTACCAAAACAACTATAGAAGTCGATAAGTGGCTGTTTAAGGCTATTTAACGATCCAATGATATTACGTTAGACTTTTGCCTGATTTGCGCTCCAACCGCACAAAAACAACAAGTCGGAGAACGCCATGAACCCCGAGTCCGCCCTCATCCGCCGGATCACTTTCAAGCTCGTCCCCTTCCTCGTACTGCTCTATCTCGTGGCCTACATCGACCGCTCCGCGGTGGGTTTCGCCAAGCTGCACATGGGCGCCGACGTCGGCATCGGCGACGCCGCCTATGGCCTTGGCGCCGGCCTATTCTTCATCGGTTATTTCCTCTTCGAGGTGCCCAGCAACCTGTTGCTGGAGCGCTTCGGCGCGCGCCGCTGGTTCGCCCGCATCCTGGTGACCTGGGGCGCCATCACCATGGGCATGGCCTTCGTCCAGGGGCCCACCAGCTTCTACGTCATGCGCTTCCTGCTGGGGGTGGCCGAGGCCGGCTTCTTCCCAGGGGTGCTCTACTACCTCACCCAGTGGTTCCCGGTCCGCCATCGCGGCAAGATCATGGGGCTGTTCATCCTTTCCCAACCCATCGCCATGCTGGTGACCGGCCCGCTGTCGGGCCTGTTGCTGCAGCTGGATGGCGCCCTCGGCCTGCACGGCTGGCAGTGGCTGTTCCTCTGTATCGGCGCGCCGGCGGTGCTGCTGGCCTGGCCGACCCTGACCCGCCTGCCGGACGGTCCGCAGCAGGTCGCCTGGTTGAATGCGGAGGAAAAGCGCTGGTTGGCGGCGGAGCTGGAAAAGGACCTGCACCTCTTCGACCAGACCCGCCACGGCAACCCGCTGCATGCGCTCAAGGATCGCCGGGTGCTGCTCCTGGCACTCTACTATCTCCCGGTGACCCTGAGCATCTACGGCCTGGGGCTGTGGCTGCCAACGCTGATCCACCAGTTCGGCGGCAGCGATCTCTCCACCGGCTTCATCTCCGCCATTCCCTATGCCTTCGGCATCCTCGGCCTGCTCATCGTGCCGCGCAGCTCGGATCGCCTGGGCGATCGCTACGGGCACCTGGCGGTGCTCTATGCGGTGGGCGCCCTGGCCATGGCCGGTAGCGCCTGGTTCGGTACCGCCGTGCTGCAACTGGCGGCGCTGTCGGTCGTGGCCTTCTGCCTGTTTTCCCTCACCGCGCTGTTCTGGACCCTGCCCGGGCGCTTCTTCGCCGGGGCCAGCGCCGCGGCAGGCATCGCCCTGATCAATTCGGTGGGCAACCTGGGCGGCTATCTCGGCCCCTACGGTATCGGCGCACTCAAGGCGGCGACCGGCACCCTGGCCTCGGGGCTCTATCTCCTGGCGGGGGTGCTGGTGTTCGGCCTGCTGCTCACCGGGGTGGTCTACCGCCAGCTGGAACGCAAGCAACGCCGCGAAGAGGTCTATGTTGCGGAGCGTTCCGCCGGCTGACGCCCCGGGCAGGTCTCGGCGGCGAACCAGGCGGCGCCGAGGCAGACCAGGTTGGCCACCAGCAGGTAGACGGCTGGCGCCATACGATCCCCGGTGGTGCCGAGCAGCCAGGTCACCACGATCTGGGCGGTGCCGCCGAAGGCCGCGACGCCGACCGCATAGACCAGCGAGAAGCCGGTGGCCCGCACCCGCTGCGGGAAACTCTCCACCAGCAAGACGATCAGGGCGGCGCCACTCATGCCATGCAGGCCGGAGAGCACCGCCAGGGTCAGCAGGAAGGTGCCCGGTCCGGGGGCCTGGATGATCAGCTCCAGCGCCGGATAGAGCAGCACCAGCAACAGCAGGCGCGGCAGGATCAGGATGATGCGCCGGCCATAGCGATCGCTGAGGATGCCGCCGAGGATCGAGCAGACCGCCATGGCCGCGCCCATCACCAGGGTGGCGAGCATGGCGATGCCGGTAGGCAGCTTGAGCTCCACCAGGGCGAAGGTGGTCATGTAGTTGAGGAAATACTGGGTGATGGTGCTGCCGGAGAGGATCAAGAGGCCCAGCAGCAGCGGGCGGCGCTGGGTGGTCATCACTTCGCGCAGCACTGCCCCGGTCCCACGCGTTTCGCCCGCATGGGTATCCACCAGGCCGCGGCGGATATAGAGGCCGATGGGCAGGATCGCCAGGCCGAGCAGGAAGGGCAGGCGCCAGCCCCAGGCCAGCAGCTGCTCGGGGGTGAGC
>CAUQPA010000532.1:0-3668 GCA_963519325.1 uncultured Pseudomonas sp.
GCGCCCGGGCGGGCCTCCCGCGCCACCCTGGTACCGACCTACAGCCTCGACCTGCTGGATGCCGCCGCGACCCGCCGCGCCATCGCCGCCGGCGAGATCGAAGCCCGCAGCGCACCGTTGAAGCCACTCGACGTCCTGGTGCAGCACCTGGTGACCGTGGCCCTGGGGGGCGGCTTCCAGCCGGACGACCTGCTGCCGGAGATCCGCAGCGCCTGGGCCTACCGCGACCTCAGTGAGGGCGAATGGGCCTGGGCCCTGGCCTTCGTCCGCACCGGGGGCGCCTCGCTGTCCGCCTACCCGGACTATCGCCGTGCCGAGCCGGATGCCGAGGGCATCTGGCGCGTGCCCGACAAGCAATTGGCCAAGCGCCATCGCCTGGGCATCGGCACCATCGTCAGCGAGACCAGCCTCAACGTGCAATTCTGGTCCAAGGGGGGTGGCGGCAACCGCCTCGGCAACATCGAGGAAGGCTTCATCGCCCGCCTGCGACCCGGCGATCATTTCCTCTTCGCCGGCCGCACCCTGGAGCTGGTGCGGGTGGAGAACATGACGGTCTACGTGCGTCGCGCCAGCGGGCGCAAAGCGGCCATCCCCCGCTGGAGCGGCAGCCGCATGCCGCTGTCGGATACCCTCGCCAAGCATGTCCTGGCGCTGCTCGAAGACGCCGAGGCCAATCGCTACGAGAGTCCAGAACTGCGCCTGCTGCAACCGCTGCTGGACATCCAGCGCCAGTGGTCGGCGCTACCCAGCGCCCATTACCTGCTCGCCGAAACCCTCGAATCCCGCGAGGGTTCGCACCTGTTCCTCTATCCCTTCGCCGGGCGGCACGCCCACCTGGGCCTGGCCAGCCTGCTGGCCTGGCGCCTGGCACAACGGCGGCCCTGCACCTTTTCCATCGCCGTCAACGACTATGGCCTGGAACTGGTCTCGCCAGTCAGCCTGGAATGGGAGCACCTGCTCGATGCCCGTCTGTTCAGCACCGACGACCTGGTCAGCGACACCCTCGCCAGCCTCAATGCCGCCGAACTCGCCCAGCGCCGCTTTCGCGAGATCGCGCGGATTTCCGGACTGATCTTTTCCGGCTATCCTGGCGCCCACAAGAGTAACCGACAGCTCCAGGCCAGCAGCAGCCTCTTCTACCAGGTTTTTCGCCAGTACGATCCGGACAACCTGCTGCTCGGCCAGGCCCAGACCGAGGTGCTGCGCCAGGAACTCGATGCGGACCGGCTCCAGCAGACGCTGATCCGTACCGGCGCCCTGCCCTTGCGCCTGGTGGCGCTGGAACGTCCCTCGCCCTTCGCCCTGCCGCTCATGGTGGAGCGACTGCGGGAAAGCCTGAGCTCGGAGAAGCTGGCGGATCGCATCACCCGCCTGGTCGGCGACCTCGAACGCGAAGCCGGCCCGGACGAACGCGCCCGCGCCTTCGACCCCGAATCCCTGGTACAGCCGACCCACGACAGCGACCTCACCCCACGTCGATCGGCTAGTCCGCGGCGTCCTCGCGTACAGAAATCCGGTCGTCCTCGATGACGATGCGGCCCTGGCGGTAGAGATGACCGATGGCCTTCTTGAAGTTGCCCTTGCTCACGCCGAACAGCTGATGGATCAGCGCCGGCGGGCTGGCATCGCTCACCTCCAGCACGCCTCCGCGAGCCTTGGCCAGGCCGAGGATCTGCTCGGCCAGATCGGCTCCGGCCGCCGCGCCCTGGGGCTGCAGCGTCAGGCTGATCTTGCCGTCGGCGCGCACCTCGCGGATGAAGCCGCGCTCGCGTTGCCCCGGCCGTAGCGGCTTGAAGGCCTCGTTGCGGTGCACCAGGCCCCAGTGCTTGTTGTCGACGATCACCTTGTAGCCCAGGTCGGTCTGCTCGACCACCAGCAGCGGCACCGGCTGGCCAGCCTTGTAGCGCGCTGGCTCGCGGTCCAGGTAGCGATCCAGCCGCGCGGTGGCGACGATCCGCCGGGTACGGGCATCCAGGTGCACGTGCACCACGCAGTGGTCACCCACCTGCAGCGGCCGCTTCTCTTCGGAATGCGGCAGCAGCAGGTCCTTGGGCAGGCCCCAGTCGAGGAAGATCCCCACGCGACCGACCTCCACCACGCGCAGGCTGGCGAAGCCGCCCACCTGCACCCGCGGCTTCTCGGTGGTGGCGATCAGGCGGTCCTCGCTGTCCAGATAGAGGAAGACATTGAGCCATTCGCCCTCGGCGCAGGATTCGTCGCGAGGGGCATAGCGACGTGGCAGCAAGACCTCGCCATCGCTGCCGGCATCGAGGAACAGACCGATGGGCGTGTTACGCAAAATTTGCAAGCTGTTGAAGCGACCCAACAAGGCCATGAAGGCAGACTCCTGTAGAAAGCTGACCATTTTACCGCGCCCATCAAAGTCGCTGTCTTGATAGCGAAAATTCACCGTAAAAACAGTCGCACGGGTTCACGGAAAGGGTTAGAGTGCCCGCACTGTGTTGCTCGTGTACCGAAAATCGACCTGGTTCGTCTCGATCCACTTACGGCTCGGTTCTTTGACTCTTTGCACTCAGTCGCGGCCTGGGCGGTCCAGTGCCGTTGTCCAACTTTGTTCAAGGAGAAATCCATGTCTACTCGCCAAACTGGCACCGTCAAGTGGTTCAACGACGAGAAAGGCTTCGGCTTCATCACCCCCCAGAGCGGCCCGGACGTGTTCGTTCACTACCGCTCCATCCAGGGTAACGGCTTCAAGAGCCTGCAAGAAGGCCAGGCTGTTTCCTTCCTGGTCGTGCAAGGCCAGAAAGGCCTGCAGGCCGATGAGGTGCAGGTGATCTAATCACCCGCCTTCTCGAAAAAGCCCAACCCCTCGGTTGGGCTTTTTTTTGCTCGGATGCCAGCCCCGCGCTGCCAGTCGCTATCGCTACCTAGGGATGAGGTGCGTTTCGTGAAAAACCTAGCCGCTCTGTTCTGCTTGCTCCTGCTCGCGGGTTGCGCCGCCTTCCCGGGTGACGAACTCTCCTCCCAGCCCTTCCACGCGCCTGCCAACGAGCAACAGCATCGCCCCAACGTCCTGGTGGAGTTCAACTTCTACCGCGGCGAAGCCCAGGCCAAGGACGCCACCTCCATCGCGGTCGCCCGCGAAGGCCTGAAGCCGAGGCTGCGCCAGGTGCTGGAGCGCTCCGGCCTGTTCGAACGCATCACCCTGGTACCGGAGCCGGGCAAGCCCGACGACGCCCTGCTGCGCCTCAAGCTCTACAACGACACCTCCTACGCTGCCGCCATCGCCAGCGGCCTGATCACCGGGGCGACCTTCTTCCTGGTACCAGGTACCGCGAAGGACGACTACGTGCTCACCGCCGAATGGCTGGCGCCCGGCAGCCAGGCACCCGAGCGCGCGCGAAACGCGGCCTCGGTGCGCACCTGGATGGGCATCTGGTTCCTGCCCCTGGCCGCCAGCCATGCAGCGGGACCGGCCATCGAAGAGACCTTCAGCCGGCAGGTGAACGATGCGCTGAAGCAATTGCAGGCCAGTGGCGCCTTCGCCGACCGCTCCTCGCCGGCCGGGAACGGCGCAGCGTCGGGGCAGGTCACACCTTGACCGGCAATCACGCAGACGAGGATCCCATGGCCGAAGAACAGCGCAAAGCCGACGAACGCAAACTGCCCAAGGATGAGAAGCCCCTGCGCAGCGAGCACGCCAAGAC
>CAUQPA010000533.1:0-3651 GCA_963519325.1 uncultured Pseudomonas sp.
GGCGGTGGGAGATGATCGGCGACAGCGTCGCCGCAGCGGACCAGGTCGGCCCCGGGCGCAATTCGGCGAAGGCGGTGCGGATGCCCTCCAGCATGGGCTCCAGGGCGGCGCGCTGCACCAGCAGTCGCGATCCCGACACGCACACCTGGCCGGCGTTGCCGGTGATGGCGGCGGCCACGCTGCGCGCGGTGCGGGCCAGATCCGGCGCATCGGCGAACACCAGCTGCGGGCTCTTGCCACCCAGTTCGAGGGTCACCGGCTTGGGCCCGCTCTGGGCGCAGGCGGTCATGATGGCGCTGCCGGTGCCGGTGGAGCCGGTGAAGGTCACCTTGCCGATCCGCGGGTGTCGACAGAGGGCATCGCCGGTGACCCGACCATCGCCCTGGACCACGCTGAGGATGCCCGACGGCAGCCCGGCCAGGGTGGCGAGTTCGGCCAGACGCAGGATGGAGAACGGGGTCAGCTCCGATGGCTTGATCACCACGGCATTGCCCGCGGCCAGCGCCGGGGCGATCTTCCAGCCGGCCATGCTCAGTGGAAAATTCCACGGGGCGATGGCGCCCACCACGCCATAGGGCTCGGTGATCTGCATACCCAGATGGGAGGTAGCGGTCGCGGCCACCTCGCCGCCGTGCTTGTCGGCGAATTCGGCGAAGAAGCGGATGCCTTCGGCCACATAGGGGATGTCCCAGGCCAGCACGTCGCGCAGCGGGCGGGTCGAGCCCACCGCTTCCAGGGGGCCGAGCACCTCGCCATCGGCTTCCACCAGGTCGGCCCAGCGGCGCATCACCCGGGCGCGTTCGCGTGGCGGGCGGGTCGCCCAGTCGCTGGCCTTCCAGGCGCGCCAGGTGCTCTCCACCACCTCGTCCACCAGGTCGGCCGAGGCGCAGGGCAGCCCGCTTTGCAGCTGACCGTCGGAGGGCCGGAACACCTCCAGCTCGGCCACGGCATCGCGGCTGCGGCCACCGATGAAATGAGCACAACGAACCTTAATATCTCTGGGGTCGAACGAGGCCATGGCGCGCTCCGCTAGGGCTGTGGGCTTGGCCCCATGCTAGGCGCGCGGGTCATCATCTTTTGCCGAACTGGCGCGGACCTTCGGCGCCCCGCGCCGGAACGCCCAGCGATCGGCAACCGAATCTGCCGCCGCTTCTTGCTAGGCTGCTGCCTGAATCTGTCAGACCCGAACCGGAGCCTTGCCGTGTCCAACGTCACACTGAGACCCCTGCGCGAAACCGACCTCGCCACCGCCCACCGCCTGTCCCAGGCGCTGCAGTGGCCCCATCGCCTGGAAGACTGGCAATGCCTGTTCCACACCGGCGAAGGCCTGGTGCTGGAGGACGACCAGGGGGTGTTCGGCACCGGTTTCTGCGTGCCCCAGGGCGACTACGCCACCATCGGCCTGGTGATCGTCGCCGACAGCCACCAGGGCCAGGGCCACGGGCGCCGTCTCATGAACGGCCTGCTGCAGATGGCCGGTAGCCGCACGCCGCTGCTGGTCGCTACCCTGCGCGGTGCCCCGCTCTACCGCAGCCAGGGCTTCGACTCCTACGAACGCATCTTCCAGCACCAGGTGGCGGCCCTGCCAGCCCTGGGTGAACGACACCCGCTGGAGCGCCAGATCCGCACCCTGAGCCAAGCGGACGCACCCCACCTGGAAGCCCTCGCCCAGGCGGCTACCGGCCTGGACCGCACCACCCTGTTGCGGGAGCTGCTGCCGCAGGCCGAGCGCATCGTCGGCCTGGAGCGCGACGGCCAGCTCCGCGGCTTCGCCCTGCTCCGCCCCTATGGCCGCGGTCTCTCGGTCGGCCCGGTGATCGCCGAATCCACCCAGCAGGCCCAGGCGCTCAGCCTGGCGCTGCTGCGCCATGCCGAAGGGCGTTACGTGAGATTCGACGTGACCGGGCGCAGCGGTCTCAATCCCTGGCTCAGCGAGCTGGGCATCCCCCAGGTCGACGAGGTCGAGCAGATGGCCAAGGGCACCGCGCCGACCGCCCGTGACGGGGTGGATCAGTTCGCCTTGCTGACCCAGGCGCTGGGTTGAACACACCCGCGCCCTAGGGAGTACCGCTGGATATTGAGCCGAATAGCGGCCACAATCGGCTCATACTAAGAGCCGAATACTAGCGATAATCGGCTCATCAGCGGAGCGCGCCCATGCAGGACAGGCAGTGGATCTGGCAACACCCGAACTGGCCCGCCTTCGCCTGGAAGGCTGAACCGCTAGCCCCCCTGCTTCGGCGCTGCACGCTGCTCCAGGGGCAATTGCTGGGAATGGCCGGAGTCGTGGGACAGGATGCCGAAGCGCAGAACGCCCTGGACGCCCTCCTGCAGAACGTCCTCACCTCCTCGGCCATCGAGGGCGAGCAGCTCAACGTCGGCTCCCTGAGGTCATCGCTCGCTCGGCGCCTGGGCCTGGCCGACCCAGGCCGCCCCAGCCCGCGGAGTGAAGGCCTGGCGGCCCTGTCCCTGGACAGTACGGGCACCTTAGATGCACCCCTGGATCAGAACCGGCTCTGCAAATGGCATCGCTGGTTGTTTGCCGAGGAAGCAGCCTTGCTGGGTAATCAGCCACGGATCGGCCAGTGGCGCGGCGAGGAGCCCATGCAGGTGGTCTCGGGGCGTCTCGACCAGCCCCGGGTGCACTTCGAAGCCCCACCCCGGGACGGCCTTGAGCGACAGATCGAAACATTCCTCAAATGGTTTGCCGTCAGCCGGGACGACGCGAGCCTGGACCCCTTGCTGCGTGCAGGTATCGCCCACCTCTGGTTCGTTACCCTGCACCCCTTCGACGACGGCAACGGCCGCATCACCCGGGCACTCACCGACCTTGCCCTGGCCCAGGCCGAGGGCCAGGCAAATCGCCTCTATGCCATGCCGGCGAGCATCCTCGAGGACCGCAGCGGTTACTACCAGATCCTGGAGGCCAGCCAGCGCGGCGATCTGGACGTCACCGCCTGGCTGCTCTGGTTTCTCGCGACCTTGGCACGCAGTCTGGAACAGGCCCGGCAGCGCATCGACCGCGTGCTGGCCAAGGCGCGCTTCTGGCAGGACCACCGGACGGACGAGTTGTCCCCCGAACAGACCAAGGTCCTGAATCGCCTGCTCGACGGCGGCGAGCGCGGCTTCACGGAGGGCATCAGCGCGGCCCAGTACCAGGCAGTGGCCAAGGTCTCCAAGGCCACGGCGACCCGGCACCTGGCGGATCTGCTGGCCAAGGGCTGCCTGGTGAAACTGCCCGGCGGCGGTCGCAGCACCCGCTATCGGGTCGCCGGCTAACGCCACTCGCACCCGGCGACCCGGTTGCAGCTGGTGCGGCCACGGTCGCCCTGGGAGGTGGAGAAGCGACTGATCACGTTCCAGCCCAGCTGGCGGGTACGGCCCAGCCAGAGGTTGCCGTCGCTGGTCAGGCCGCTGAAGAATTGCAGCCGTCCCAGACGGGTGCTGGTCTGGGCCCAGGACAGGCCCGAGACCGGATCGTAGCCGCGCATCAGGGTGTCGTTGCCCTGCACCGCCACGCCGTACCAGCCACCCCGCCCGTCCTGGCAGCGCAGCACGAAGGCGCTGCGCACGCAGGTGTTGGCGGGAGTGAGACTGGGAATGGCCGCCTGGACGAAAGACGACGGCGTCAGCAGCAGAGCGGTGGAGAGC
>CAUQPA010000534.1:0-3614 GCA_963519325.1 uncultured Pseudomonas sp.
GGCTGATCTTGGTCTGGGCCGGCATCCAGTTGCCGAGGAAGACGTCGGCGTCGTTCTTGGCCAGGGCTTCGTAGGTCGCCGGCAGGGGCAGCTTGAGGACCGTGGTGTCGTAGCCCAGGGCGCTGAGCAGGTAGCGGGTCATGGCGTTGGTGACGTCCAGGTCGGACCAGCCGACATCGACGAGGCGGACCTGGCGACAACTCTCGGGCTCTTCTGCCGCCTGCACCGTCGCGCTCAGCAACAGGGCGGACAACCACAGCGCTTGGGCGATCTTCATCCTGGACTCCAAGGGTTCGAGCGAGTTGGGGCCCTGCGCGTTGCACGTACCGGTCCGTTCGGCCGGCGCCGTCGTGGCTTTTCGCCATAAGTGACCAGAAGGGCGACGGGCGGTCGGCACGACTGACCTACAACCGTGCCGGCTGAGTCGCCTTGCCACATTTTGGCGCGCGTCGGTTACGTCCAGGTGTTACCGCGGGATCGATTCCGGGGCGGGGCCGGGGCCGACAGGTCGGTCTCGGATCAGCGAGGTCGCAATCAAAAACCCCATCTAATCAACGCCATTGGCGGCCACCGAGTGGATGGCGCGTCCCAGACAGCGAGGTTGCGTCGGGGTTCACACAGTTTCGGCATGGGAATTGCGACATGACTTACGTGTCCGCGACACATTTTTCGTTCAGTGTCGTCTGCGGGATTTCATTAGAGCCCAGAAAAAGGGCCTCCAGCCTGCGTGAAGGAGATTCCCACCATGTCGCCCATTCCCACCTCGTCACCGGCCCGTGCGATCCAGTCCATCGGCTTCCTGCTGCTGGACAATTTCACCCTCATCTCCCTGGCTTCGGTCGTGGAGCCGCTGCGCATGGCCAACCAGTTGTCGGGGCGGGAACTGTATCGCTGGTGCACCCTGAGCCTGGACGGCCGGCCGGTACGGGCGAGCGATGGGCTGCAGATCACTCCGGACAGCGCCGTCAGCGCCGCCCCGGCGATGGATATGGTGATCGTCTGCGGGGGCGTAGGCATCCAGCGCAGCGTCTCGCGCGAGCACTGCACCTGGCTGCAGAGCCAGGCGCGCCAGGGGCGCAAGCTGGGCGCGGTGTGCACCGGCAGCTGGGCCCTGGCCCGTGCCGGGCTGCTCGATGGCTACGACTGCAGCGTGCACTGGGAAACCCTGGCGGCGTTGCAGGAAGCCTACCCGCGGGTGGTGCTCAGCACCCGGCTGTTCACCATCGACCGCAACCGCTGCACCGCGTCTGGCGGCACCGCGCCGATGGACATGATGTTGCACCTGATCGGTCGCGAGCATGGCCGCGAGCTGTCGGCCGCCATCTCGGAAATGTTCATCTACGAGCGCATCCGCAACGAGCAGGATCATCAGCGCGTGCCGCTCAAGCACATGCTCGGCACCAATCAGCCCAAGCTGCAGGAGATCGTGGCCTTGATGGAGGCCAACCTCGAAGAGCCCATCGACCTCGACGAGCTGGCGGTCTACGTGGACGTGTCCCGGCGCCAGCTGGAGCGGCTGTTCCAGAAGTACCTGCACTGCTCGCCGTCGCGCTACTACCTCAAGCTGCGCCTGATCCGCGCCCGGCAGCTGCTCAAGCAGACCACCCTGTCGATCATCGAGGTGGCCTCGGTGTGCGGTTTCGTTTCCACCCCGCACTTCTCCAAGTGCTACCGCGAATACTTCGGCATCCCGCCGCGCGACGAGCGCCAGGGCCCGACCATCCAGCAGCCCATCGCGCTGATGCCGCTGTCCCAGGAGCTGTCGCTGATGCCGGCCTCCTCGGCGCTGGCGGCCCTGAGCCAGGCCCAGGGCGAATCGACGTTCGCCAGCGTGCGGCTGTAAGCCGCCTCAGGCCGCCTAGCGCCCGCTGGGCAGGCTGAGCAGCAGCGCCGCCGTCTGCAGATCCGGCTGGCCGTCGAAGCGGCCCGGCCGGTACTTCATCTGGAAGGCACCGATGACGTCGCGGGTGGCGGGATCGAGTGCCCCAGTGCGGGGTACCGCGTAGCCGATCCGGGCGAGTTGATCCTGGAACCAGGCCGGGGGTGGCAGCACGCCGCCCAGGCTGGCCTGGCGCTGGGCGACCACCGCCGGGTCCGGCCAGTTGATCAACCCGGCAGCGGCCAGGCGTGCCCAGGGGAACAGCGGCCCCGGATCCTGCTTGCGCCCGGGCGCTATGTCGCTGTGACCGACGATGGCGCGTCTATCCAGCCCGTGCCTTTGCTCGATGTCCTTGAGCAACGGAATCAGCGCCTGGATCTGGGCTTCGCTGAAGGGGTACCACTGGCGTCCGGCCGGGGTCTCGCGGAATCCCAGGTTGACCATCTCGATGCCGATGGAGGTGGAATTCAGCCAGGTACGGCCTTCCCATTCACTGGCACCGGCGTGCCAGGCGCGGCGATTTTCGTCCACCAGACGGTAGATGGTGCCGTCGGTATCGATCAGGTAGTGGGCGCTGACGCCGGCCTGGGTCAGCAGCTTGAGCGACTGCTGGGAGCCGGCCGCGGTGTAGTGCAGCACGATGTACTGCACGCGGCTGTCCTGGTCGCGGGAGGTGTAGTCGTCGTTGATCCGCGGGCCGCTGGCGCAGCCGGCCAGCAGCAGGCCGCAGAGTAGCCAGGGGAGGAGCTTGAGCAGGTTTCGCACGGGTACCTCGCGAGGGTGAAGGAGTCAGGTCACTTCCAGGCGATCGCGTCCGGCGCGCTTGGCGCGGTAGAGCGCCTGGTCGGCACGCTCGAACACGGTATCGGCATCCTCGCCCGGCGCAAAGGCCGCAAGACCGGCGGACAGGGTGACCACCACGCGCTCTCCCTTGAAGTGGAAGGGGCAGGCCGCCACGGCGGCGCGTAGCTGCTCGATCAGGGTGGCGCCGCCCGCCAGGGGCGTCGCGCCCAGCAGGAGGACGAATTCCTCGCCGCCGAAACGGGCGATGAAGTCGGTCTTGCGCAGCCGCCGCTGCAATTCGCTGGCGATGATCTTGAGTACCTTGTCGCCGGCCAGGTGGCCGTAGCCGTCGTTGATGCGCTTGAACAGGTCCACGTCGAGCACCGCCATGAGCAGGTCGCCGCCATGGCGTTGCCAGCGCGCCACCTCCAGGTCCAGCCGCTCGCTCCAGGCGGCGCGGTTGGGCAGGCCGGTGAGCGGATCGCACAGCGCCTTCTGCCGCTGCTCTTCCAGGTGACCGCGATACTGCTGGGCTTCCCGTTCCATGCCCGCTACCCGCTCGGTGAGGGCGCTGAGGTGCACGCTGGCTTCCTGTTCGCGGGTCTCGCGCTGGGCCTGCTGCTCCGCCAGGCTGGACAGCAGGCCCTCCAGGCGGGCATCCAGCGACAGCTTGAGGCCGTCGAGGTCGGTCGCCTCCTGCACCTCCGCCTGCAGCTCGTTCACCTGGCCGCGCAGGGCATCGCCAAAGGCCCGTTCCTGGGTCTGGCCATCCGCGCGCTGGACGTGGACGTCCTGCAGGCCGGTCTGGAAGGCGGCGAGGCGCTCGTTGAGCCGGCGCAGGTAGTGCTGGAATTCGCTCTGCCCGGAATGATTGAGGGCCAACACCAGTACCGACAGGTCGTCGAGCACCGGGACCAGTTCGTACCAGTTCAGGCTGCCCTGGATCCGCTGG
>CAUQPA010000535.1:0-3612 GCA_963519325.1 uncultured Pseudomonas sp.
TCGTTGACCCCGCCCGAGGCTTCCAGCTTGGCCCTGCCCGCCGTCAGGGCGACCGCCGTGCGCATGTCGGCCAGGCTCAGCTCGTCGAGCATGACGATGTCGGCCCCCGCGGTCAGGGCCTGTTCCAGTTCGCCGAGGTTTTCCACCTCGACCTCCACCGGCCGGCCCGGTGCCAGTTGGCGGGCCGCGGTCACCGCCTGGGCGATGCCACCACAGGCGGCGATGTGGTTTTCCTTGATCAGGAAGGCATCGAACAGGCCGATGCGGTGGTTGTGGCAGCCCCCGCAGGTGACCGCGTACTTCTGGGCGCGGCGCAGGCCGGGCAGGGTCTTGCGGGTGTCCAGCAGGCGTACCTGGGTGTCCTGCACCTTGTCGGCATAGTGGCGGCAGCGGGTGGCTGTACCGGACAGCAGCTGCAGGAAGTTGAGGGCGCTGCGTTCGCCGGTGAGCAGCGCCCGCGCCGGGCCCTGGAGTTCGAACAGCACCTGATCCGGCGCCACCCGCTCGCCATCGGCCACGTGCCAGGTGACCGCTACCTGCGGATCCAGGACCCGGAAGACTTCATCGACCCAGGCCGTGCCCGCCACGACCGCCGCTTCGCGGGTGATGATCCGCGCCCGGGCGTGCTGGTGGGCAGGAATCAGGCCTGCCGTGAGGTCGCCACTGCCGACGTCTTCGCGCAGCGCAGCGGCGACGTTGTCGGTGATGACCTGGGCAAGCTCGGGCAGGGTGGCGCTGGACATGAACGGACTCCGGTAGGGGGTAGCGGCGGACGCGCGGGCAACTTTAGGGGAGGTTGACGATCTGAGATAGACAACGTTGAGTTATTCTAAGGGCAGGCGCTGTCGGACAGGTGCCTTGTGAACCCTGTCATGTACTGTGCAGATGCCGATTGGTCGATGCCGTAGCAAAGCAAATAATGGCACTTCGACAACGTTTCACCTCGCGGCCAGGGCGGCCAACGTTGTTCAATGCTCCTGTAGTGGAACGCGATTCAGCCGAACGCAAGAACGGTTGTGGGAGGCGGTGGTGCAGAACGACGTAAACGTAGTTCATTTCAAGGCGCTCGGGGAGTCCTCTTCCCGATTGCCCGCGGTACTTTTGCCGGTTCGAGATCGCGCCGCTCAGCGACTCAATGCCTCTTTGCAGCAGCTGTTCGACAATGCCGACGATGCCTTGTTCGAGATGGCCGACCGGGCTGGCAGCAACCAGGAACAGAGCCTCTACTTCGAAGCCATGCGCGACCTGCGCCTGCGGCGCAAGAGTATCGAGCGCAGCTTTCTCCAGCAGTACTTCGAGCGCTTCGCGGCGCTGAACAACCTGGTCGGCAGCAAGCCGGAGATGCGCCTCGACAGCGTCTCCTACGAAGACCTGAGCCTGGTGCAGAACGATGCGCTGGAAGAGAGCGTGGCGGTCGACACCATGGTGGCCAAGGCGCTGAGCAACAACGCCATGGCCATCAGTCACCTGACCATCAGATTCAATACCCAGCTGTCGAGCAAGCTGGACGACGCGACCCATCCCCTGGGGCCGCGCCGGCTGTGCGAGGCCTTCGTCGAGGCTTGTCGCGATCTCGATACCGACATCAAGGTCAAGCTGATCATCTACAAGCTGTTCGAGCGCTTCGTGCTCAATGGCCTCGGCCAGCTGTACGCGGAATCCAATCGGCAACTGGTCGATGCCGGCGTGCTGCCGCAGCTCAAGGCCATTCCCCAGCAGGTGCCGGGGCGCTCGGCCAAGGGCTACAGCGGTCGTACGCCGGCGCATGTCAACAGCGAAGACGATGGCCAGGAACTCTTCGGTACCCTGCAAGGGCTCCTCGCCCAGTTGCGTGCCCCGAACGGCGGCAGCCTGGGTGGCGCGCCGTCCGCTGACAGCGGTGCGGCGACCGGCGATGGCCAGGTCATCACCAGCTACGACCTCATGCGCCTGCTGTCCCACCTGCAGCAGCAGATTTCCAGCCAGTCCCTGGACGGTTACGACCTCAAGGCACAGCTGGGCGTGGCGCTGGGACGGATCAGCGAGCGCTCCGGGCGAAAGCGGGTGGTGGGCCAGGTCGACGAGGACGTCATCAATCTGGTGGCGATGCTCTTCGAATTCATTCTCGACGACCTCACGCTGCCGGATTCGCTGAAGGCGCTGATCGCCCGGCTGCAGATCCCCATGCTCAAGGTCGCGGTGCTCGACAAGACCTTTTTCAGTCGTGGCAGCCATCCGGCGCGACGGCTGCTCAACGAGATCGCCGCCGCCTCCCTGGGCTGGGGTGAGCAGAGCGATCTGCAGCGCGACGGCCTCTACCAGAAGATCGAACAGATCGTGCAGCGGCTGCTGAGCGACTTCGTCGACGACCCGGAGATCTTCGCCGAGCTGCTGGCCGATTTCATGGCCTACGTCAGTGACGAGCAGCGCCGCAGCGAGTTGCTCGAACAGCGTACCCGTGACGCCGAAGAAGGGCGTGCTCGGGCCGAAATCGCCCGGCTGCAGGTCGAGCACGTGCTCAGCCAGCGCCTGCAGGAGCACCAGTTGCCGGCCGCCGTGCAGCGGGTGCTGCGTGAGGCCTGGAGCCAGGTCCTGCTGCTGACCTGCCTGAAGCAGGGCTACGATTCCAGCGAGTGGCGCGCGGCGCTGCAGACCATGGACGATCTGATCTGGAGCATCCAGCCGCACTACGACGTGGCCTCGCGCCAGCGGCTGCTGGAAATGGTCCCCGGCTTGCTCAAGGCGCTGCGCGAGGGCCTGGCGAGTGCCGCCTTCGATCCCTTCTCGACCTCCGAATTCTTCACCGAACTCGAGTCGCTGCACGTGCAGACCTTCCAGCAGACCCGCGCCGAGCCGGCCGACGCCGAGGTGGCGGCCGCGGTGTCCGCGCCGGCGCCTGTCGAAGAACCCTTCGAGCTGCCGCGCGGCGGTGATCGGATCGCCGGGCTGACCAGTGAATCCCTCGACTGGGTGGATGCGCTGTCGGTGGGGGCCTGGCTGGAGATCCTCGATGTGGAGCAGAAGCTGCGCTGCAAGCTGGCCGCGATCATCCGGCCCATGGGACGTCTGGTCTTCGTCAACCGGACCGGCATGAAGGTGCTGGACCGGACGCGCGAAGAGCTGGCGCTGGATTACCAAGAAGGCCGGGTACGGCTGCTGGACGATGCGCTGCTGTTCGACCGGGCCATGACCTCGGTGATCGGCAACCTGCGCGGCCAGTCGTCGTCCTGAGGCAGCGGTACCCATAAAAAAGCCGTCCCTCGGGACGGCTTTTTCGTATCCGCGCGGCTGCGGCTCAGTGCAGCTTCAGGCGCGGCTCGGTCTTGCGTCTGAGGTGATCGCCGGCGAACAGCGCCAGGGCGCGCAACGGACCATAGAGGGCGACCTGGTGCATCCGGTAGAGGGAGACGTAGAAGGTCCGCGCCAGCCAGCCTTCCAGGGTCAGGCTGCCCAGGGCGCCGCCCATGAGGTTGCCGACGGCACTGAAGCGCGACAGCGAGATCAGGGAGCCGTAGTCCTTGTAGTGGTATTCGGGCAGCGGCCGGCCGTCCAGCAGCGCCTTGAAGGTCTTGACCAGCTGGGAGGCCTGCTGGTGGGCCGACTGGGCCCGGGGCGGTACGGTGCGGGTGTCGC
>CAUQPA010000536.1:0-3591 GCA_963519325.1 uncultured Pseudomonas sp.
GTCTTGGGCAGCTTGTGCTTGGGATCGGCGATGCGCGCCTGAAGCTGGCCGTCGTTGGTCAGCAGCAGCAGGCCTTCGCTGTCACGGTCCAGGCGGCCGGCGGGATAGACCCCCGGCACCGCGACGTAGGCCTTCAGCGTGGCCCGGCCGTCGGCGTCGGCGAATTGGGTGAGGACGTCGAAGGGCTTGTTGAGCAGCAGCAGCCGTGGTTCGGCTGGCGGTGCCTTGGCCTGGCGACGGGGCCGGGGGCCGGAAGGGGAACGAGGATTTCGCGACATGGGGATCGACGGCGGCTAGCGAAGGGGTAAGCTGGACCGCTCAGTCTAATCGTCCGAGGTCCCATGCGCATCTTCCGTCCGCTGTGGCTGATCCACCTCCTCGCCCTGGCCGGCTGCGCCTCGTCGGCCTACGAAGGCCCGCGCTCCGACCATTTCGACGGCGAGCGTTTCTATAACCTGGCGCCGCGGGAGGACAAGAGCCTCTGGACGCTGCTCAGGTGGCAGTTCACCCGGACGCGCCCGCAGTGGACCTGGCAGGACGGCCCGGCGGTGCCCACCCGACCGGCGACCCGCGTCACGGGGAGCGAGCTGCGGGTCACCTTCGTCAACCACGCCACCCTGCTGGTCCAGCATGAAGGCCTCAATATTCTCACCGATCCGGTCTGGTCGGACCGGGTCAGCCCCTTCACCTTCATCGGTCCGCAGCGCCAGCACGCCCCGGGCGTCGCCCTGGACGACCTGCCGCCGCTGGACCTGATCTTCGTCAGCCACACCCACTACGACCACCTGGACCTGGCGACCCTGAGGCGCCTGGCCGAGCGTTCGCCGCTGACGCCGGTGGTGACGCCCCTGGGCAACGGCGAGCTGATCCGGCGCGAGACCGGCTTCGTCTCGGTCGAGGAGCTGGACTGGTGGCAAAGCCTGCCACTCAAGGACAGGCTGCGCCTGCATCTGGTGCCCGGCCAGCACTGGTCGGCGCGCAGTCGCTTCGACACCAATCGGCGGCTCTGGGGTGGCTTCGTCCTGGAGGCGCCAGCGGGACCGGTCTATTTCGCCGGCGATACCGGCTGGGGGCCGCACTTCGCGCAGATCCGCGAGCGGCTGGGCGCGCCGCGCTTCGCCGCCCTGCCCATCGGCGCCTATGAGCCGCGCTGGTTCATGCAGGACAGCCACCTCAATCCCGATGACGCGGTACGCGCCCACCAGACGCTGGAGGCCCGGAGCAGCCTGGGCATCCACTTCGGTACCTTTCCGCTCAGCGACGAAGAGCAATTCGCCCCGCCCCGCGACCTGGCCCAGGCGCGCGCGCTGCATGGCCTGGCGGATGCGGATTTCCGAGCGCCAACGCCGGGCGAGGTCTGGGCGGTGCCCTAGGGCTTACTCCACCAGCCCCTTGTCCCACAACCGCACCAGCTCACTGGGCGCGCGGTCTTCGGGGATCAGCAGGGTCAGCTCGTCTTCCTGCTCGGCGGGCTGCGGCCGAAAGCGCAGCTCCACCTTGAAGTAGCGCTGGTCGCCACGGCCGACCTGGGTCGGCTCGCCGGACTCCGGCAGGCAGCGCTCCAGCACCGAGCAGATGCGCCCGCGCTGGGTGCTGTCGTACTGGCCGAATTCGATCTCCCGTGGCTTGCTCAGGGCATGCAGGGGCGCGAAACCGCCCTGCCGCGAGAGCCGTACCACGGTGTCCTTGCCCAGCGGGGGTAGTTCGCGCATTGCCATGCTCCTCGGTGCCAGGCACCGCTAGATGAGGGTGACGCCCACGCCGGCCCAGGCCGCCTCGACCGCCCGGACCTCCGCCGATTCGGCACCGAAGCGCCGCCCGGCGTTGGACACCGTCAGCCGGGCGAAGGCGGCGAAGTCCGCATCGTTGGCCAAGCGACTGTCGCAGAGGGTGTCGTACCAGATCGGCCCGGCCTTCTCCCAGGCATAGCCACCCAGGGCCACCGCCGCCAGATAGAACGCCCGGTTGGGGATGCCCGAGTTGAGGTGGACGCCACCGTTGTCGTCGCGCGTCTCTATGTAGTCGCGCATATGGCCGGGTTGGGGATCCTTGCCCAGTGTCGGGTCATCGTAGGCGGTGCCCGGCTCGGCCATGGATCTCAGGCCCTTGCCGTTGATTTTCTCGGTCAGCAGCCCGGCGCCTATGATCCAGTCCGCCGCAGCGGCGGTCTGCTTGAGCTGGTACTGCTTGACCAGGATGCCGAAGACATCGGAGACCGACTCGTTGAGCGCGCCGGACTGGTTGAAGTACACCAGGCCCGCCTCGCTTTCGGTGACGCCATGGGCCAGCTCGTGGGCGATGACGTCCAGGGCGATGGTGAACCTGTTGAATATCTCACCGTCGCCATCGCCGAAGACCATCTGCTCACCGTTCCAGAAGGCGTTCTGGTACTCCTGGCCATAGTGGACGGTGCCCGCCAGCGGCAGGCCCTGGCCATCGATGGAGTTGCGGCCGAACACCTCGTGGAAGAAGGTGAAGGTGGCCCCGAGGTAGTCGTAGGCCTCGTCCACCGCCACGTCGCTGACCGCCGCCTGCCCTTCCTGGCGCACCAGCCGCCCCGGCAATTGCATGGCGTTGCCGGCATCGAAGATGCTGCGCTGCGGACTGGCGTCATCGGTACGCGGCAACGGCCCCACCGGCGCCTGGCGCACCCCGGGCCGCCCCGGATTGTGCAGCAGACTCTGAACATGGCTTAGGGTGGTCAGGGCGCAGGAACGCTGGTGTTCGTCGCCATGATCGATGATGCGGCCGAGAATGTAGGGGGGAATCACCCCCTGGATGGTGCCCTGGTTGCGAGACATGCGCGCCCTCCTCCTGTGGGGACAGCGTCCCCGATCACCGCAGCCTGCGGTCCCTGTTCCTTGGACCACGAAACGACCAGACGACTCCCGCCTCTTCACCCCGGTGCACGCTTCTGGTACAAAGGCACCCCACGCGGGCGTCGTATAATGGCATTACCTGAGCTTCCCAAGCTCATGACGAGGGTTCGATTCCCTTCGCCCGCTCCAGATTGAAGACGGCCTCCAATCAGTCCTAGCGGACCACTGATTGGGGGCCGTTGTGTTTCAGGGCCCTGCCGAAGGCCGCTGGGACGCGCATCCTACCCCTCCACCAGCCCCTTCACCCGCTGCGCCAGCGTTTCCACCGCGAAGGGCTTGGTGAGTATCGCCATGCCCGGTTCCAAGTGGCCGTCATTGAGCAGGGACGTTTCGGCGAAGCCGGTGATGAACAGCACCTTGAGCGCCGGGCGGTAGACGCGGGCGGCGTCGGCGAGCTGGCGGCCGTTCATGCCGCCGGGCAGGCCGACGTCGGTGACCAGCAGGTCGATGCGGGCATCGGAATGCAGGACTTCCAGGCCACCGGCGCCGTCGGCGGCTTCGATGATGACGTAGCCCAGCTCGCGCAGCAGGTCGGTCACCAGCATGCGCACCGTGGGTTCGTCGTCGACCACCAGCACGGTGGCGTTGGCGCCCTCGAGGGCACAGCCGAGGCCCTTCGCTGCGGCGGGTTCGCAGGGTCGCTCGGCCAGTCGCAGGGGCAGGTAGAGGCAGACGGGGGTGCCCGCACCGGGCACGGAGCGCAGGCGTAGCT
>CAUQPA010000537.1:0-3584 GCA_963519325.1 uncultured Pseudomonas sp.
GACGGTCGCCGAGGTCGCGCGGCGCCGGCACCCGGGGTGCCACTTCCGGCGTGCCCAGGTAGATGTAGCCGACCAGCTGGTCGTTGTCCGTCAACCCCAGGCCCTGCAGGACCCAGGGATCGTAGCTGAACTCCCCGGAACGCCAGACCGCACCCAGGCCGAGGGCGAAGGCCGCGTTGACCAGGCCGTGGGCGACGCAGCCGGCGGTGATGATCTGTTCCTGCACGGGCACCTTGGGATGCTCCTGGGGCGTCGCCACGACGGCGATGACCAGGGGCGCGCGCAGCGGCATGCGCCGAGCCTTGTCCAGGGCCGCGGCATCGGCAGCCGGATCGCGACGGCGCAGGGCCTCGGCATAGAGTTCGCCGAGGGCCTCGCGGCTCTCGCCGGAGACCAGGATCAATCGCCAGGGGCGCAGCAGCTTGTGGTCCGGGGCGCGATCCGCGGCACGCAGCAGCGTCTCCAATTGCGCGGGACTGGGACCGGGTTCGGTCAGCCGGCCGACCGATACGCGATTGCACAGAGCGTCGAGGGCATCCATAGCTTCTCTCCAGGAAAGATACGGCAGTGTACCCCAGGGACGACTGCCGAATTTCGCTGTCACAGCAGCGGATTGGCTGCCGATGTTGGCCGCCGCCCAGGCGGTCGGCTAAGATCGCTACAGCTTGAAAACCCGGCCGCTTTCATCGTCGCGAACGGAGTTATCCCGACCTCTCGCCCTTCTCGAAACGGACCCGACAGATGAAGTTTGCGCTCAACCGGTTTCTCGCTGCGTCCGGTGACAGCCTGGGCGTGTACTACGCCCGGGTGTTCGCCTATCTGATCGCCGCCGCCACGGTCACCGCGGGTTACTACACCCAGGCCGACGCCGTGGGCCTCTGGCTGATCCCCTATGCCCTCATCTATCCACACCTCGCCCAGACCCTGAGCCTGAAACTCAGGCGCGACCGCGGTGCCCAGACCGACATCCTGCTCGCCGCCGTGGACGCCATCCACGTGGGCATGGCGGCGGTCGTGCTGCGCTTTCCGCTGATGCCGACCCTGATGCTGCTGTTCATGCTCGGCTACACCAGCATGCTGCGCGGCGGCCCGCGCCTGCTCGGCCTATGCCTGCTGTTCGCCACCAGTGCCGCGGCGCTGGGCAGCGCCACCTTCTTCCAGGGCGTCGACCTGACCAGCCCGCTGCTGGTGGCGGTCACCAGTGTGGTGGGCACCATGCTGCACCTCTGGGGCACCGGCTACTTCCTGCACCGGCAACGCAAGCGCCTCATCCAGATCAACGATGACCTCAAGCGCGAGCAGGAGAAGTCGTCGATCCTGGCGCACAACCTGGCCAAGTACCTCTCGCCCCAGGTGTGGGAGTCCATCTTCACCGGCAAGCAGCACATCGCCCTGGGCACCCAGCGCAAGAAGATCACGGTGTTCTTCTCCGACATCAAGGGCTTCACCGAGCTGTCCGAGGAACTGGAGGCCGAAGCCCTCACCGACATGCTCAACAACTACCTCAACGAGATGTCGAAGATCGCCGTGAAATACGGCGGCACCATCGACAAGTTCGTCGGTGACTGCGTCATGGTGTTTTTCGGCGACGCCAACAGCCAGGGCGCCAAGAAAGATGCCGTGGCCGCGGTGTCCATGGCCATCGCCATGCGCAAGCACATGAAGGTGCTGCGCCAGCAATGGCGCAGCCAGGGCATCAACAAACCCCTGGAAATCCGCATGGGCTTGAACACCGGCTACTGCACGGTCGGCAATTTCGGCTCCAGCACGCGCATGGACTACACCATCATCGGCCGCGAAGTGAACCTCGCCAGCCGCCTGGAAAACGCCGCCGATGCCGGTGAGATCCTGATCAGCCACGAGACCTACTCGCTGATCAAGGAAACCATCATGTGCCGGGACAAGAGCTGGATCACCGTCAAGGGCTTCAGCAAGCCGGTGCAGATCTACCAGGTGGTGGACTTCCGCCGCGACCTGGGCGCGTCGCCCAGCTACGTCGAACACGAACTGCCCGGCTTCTCCATGTACCTGGACACCAACAACATCCAGAACTACGACAAGGAGCGCGTCATCCAGGCCCTGCAGCTGGCGGCGGAAAAATTGAAGGACAAGGTGATCCTCTAGCCCCTGCCCCACCTTTCTCGCAGGCAGAAAAAAGCCCCGGTCATCCGGGGCTTTTTCGTCTCACCGCGGGGATCAATCCTCGCGATAGCGACGCAGGCGCAGGGCCTTGCCGGCGACGCGGGTGTCCTTGAGCTTGGTCAGCAGGCGCTCGAGACCGTCCTCGGGCAGCTCTACCAGGCTGAAGGAGTCACGGATCTGGATGCGGCCGATGGCCTCGCGATCCATGCCGCCTTCATTGATGATGGCGCCGAGCAGGTTCTTGGCGGCGATGCCGTCGCGAGCGCCCAGGGCGGTACGGCAACGGACGCGGCCTTCGGGCAGCGGCTGCATCGGGCGACGTTCGCCGCGATCCGGACGCTCACCGCGCTCGCCACGCTCAGGACGGTCGCCACGCTCGGTACGCGGACGGTCGCTGCGGCCGGCGCCGGGGGTCAGCGGCTGCTCACGGCGCACGGACTCGAGGTCCAGGGCACGACCGGAGGTCAGCTTGGCCAGCAGTGCGGCGGCCAGGGTCGAAGGATCGCACTGCAGACGCTCGCACAGTTCCTGACGCAGGGCGCCATGGGTGGCATCGGCATCGGCCAGCAGCGAGCCCACGCCATCGGCCAGACGGGAGATACGGGCTTCCAGCACGGCTTCGGCATCGGGCAGGCGAATCTCGCCCACGCGCTGACCGGTGACGCGCTCGATGACCTGCAGCATGCGACGCTCACGCGGCGTCACCAGCAGCAGGGCGCGGCCTTCGCGACCGGCACGGCCGGTACGGCCGATCCGGTGGACGTAGGACTCGGGATCGTAGGGCATGTCCACGTTCAGCACGTGGGTGATGCGCGCCACGTCGAGGCCACGGGCGGCCACGTCGGTGGCGACCACGATATCCAGCGAACCGTCCTTCAGCGATTCGATGGTCTTCTCACGCTGGGCCTGGGGCATGTCGCCGTTCAGGGCGCTGACGCGATAGCCCTGGCGCTCGAGCAGCTCGGCCAGGTCCAGGGTCGCCTGCTTGGTGCGGACGAAGGCGATCAGGGCGTCGAAGTTCTCCACTTCCAGCAGGCGCAACACCGAGGCCGGCTTCTGGTCGGCGTGGACCATCAGGTGCGCCTGCTCGATGCGGGCGACGGTCTGGGTCTTGGCCGCGATGCGGACGTGCTGCGGTTCCTTGAGGTGACGCTCGGCGATGGCGCGGATCGACGGCGGCAGGGTCGCGGAGAACAGCACGGTCTGGCGGGATTCCGGCATGGCTTCGAAGATGAATTCGAGGTCATCCATGAAGCCCAGCTTGAGCATCTCGTCGGCTTCGTCGAGCACCAGGTGCTGGACGGTGGCCAGCAGGTTGTCGTCGCGACGCAGGTGGTCGCACAGACGACCGGGGGTGGCGACGAGGACCTGGGCACCCATGCGCAGGGATTTCAGCTGCGGGCCCATGGGCGCACCACCGTAGAGGGCCACGACCTTAACGC
>CAUQPA010000538.1:0-3584 GCA_963519325.1 uncultured Pseudomonas sp.
AGGTTGGGCTGAGACGGCTGCATCGTCGAAGCCCGACAGGGCCTCGACGTTGGGGCCTAGTGCAACAGCTCGTCGGCGAAGACCTTGTCCAGGGTGATGGGCAGGTCACGCACGCGCTTGCCGGTGGCGTGGAAGATGGCGTTGGCGATGGCCGCAGCCACGCCGACGATGCCGATCTCGCCGATACCTTTGGCGCCCAGGGGATTGACGATCTCGTCCTTCTCCTCGACGAAGATCACCTCCAGTTGCTGGATGTCGGCCTGCACCGGGAAGTGGTACTCGGCCAGGCTGTGGTTCATCCAGCGGCCTTCGCTGGTGTCCATCATCCCCTCCTCCTGCAGGCCCATGCCGATGCCCCAGACGATGCCGCCGGCCACCTGGTTCTCGCCGGTCTTGAGGTTGAGGATGCGGCCCGCGGCCACGGCGGTGACGACGCGGCTGACCCGAACGGTGCCGAAGTCCTCGTCCACCTTGACCTCGACGAACACCGCCGAGTGGGTACCGGTGGCGTAGTCGTCACGACCTTCCGCCGGTTCGGCGCTGGCCAGGGTTTCCATGGACGGCGAACCCGAGGCCTTGAGGATGGCGGTGAAGTCGACGCGCTGGGCCGGATCGGTCTTGAGGCTGATGCCACCGTCGGCGAACACCACCTGGTCCAGTTCGGCCTTGGCCAAGGGCGAGTCGTCCATTTCCTTGGCCGCATCCAGCAATTGCTGGCGCAGCTGGTCGCAGGCCAGCTTCACTGCGGTGCCCACGGAAGACACAGTGAAGGAACCGCCTTCCAGCGGCGCCTTGGGCAGGGTGGAGTCGCCCAGCTTGAAGGTGACCTTCTCCAGCGGCAGGCCGAGGTTCTCGGCGGCGATCTGGGTCATCACCGTGTAGGTGCCGGTGCCGATGTCGGAGGTGGCGCTGGCCACCACCAGGCTGCCGTCGATGTTCATCACCGCCTTGGCGGTGGCGGGTTGTTGCATGGCTTCCCAGACCCCGGTGGCCATGCCCCAGCCCACCAGTTGGTTGCCGTCGCGCATGGAGCGCGGCGCCATGCTGCGCTGCTGCCACCCGAAGCGCTCGGCGGCCTGGCGATAGCATTCCAGCAATTCCTTGCTGGAATAGGGCTTGCCCTTGGCCGGATCGGTGTCGGTGAAATTGCGGATGCGTAGCTCCAGCGGATCGATGTCGGCGGCGTAGGCCAGCTCGTCCATCGCGCTTTCCAGGGCATAGACACCCAGCACGGCGCCAGGGGCGCGCATGTCCAGCGGGGTGTAGACGTCCAGCGCGGCCAGTTGATAGGCCAGCTTGACGTTGGGGCAGGCATAGAGCGACGCCGACCAGACCAGCACCATCTCGGTGAAGTCTTCGAAGCGCGAGGTGATGCCCAGGGCGCTGTGGTCGATGGCCTGCAGCTTGCCGTTGCTGTCGCAGGCCAGCTTGATCCGCTGGTAGGTCTCGGGACGGTAGCCGAAGGTGAACATCTGCTGGCGCGTCAGGGTCACCCGCACCGAGCGCTTGAGTTGCAGCGCGGCCATGGTCGCCAGGACCAGCTGGTACTGGGGCCGCAGACCGGAGCCGAAGGCGCCGCCGACGAAGGGCGAGATGACCTTCACGTCACCCTCGCTCAGGCCGAAGATATTGCTGACGAACTGGGCGCTGTTCTGCACGCCCTGGGTCTTGTCGTGCACCGTCAGCTTGCCGTCCTTGTGGTAGATGACGGTGGAGGCATGCATCTCCATGGGATTGTGGAATTCCGCCGCGGAGTGGTACTCGGCTTCGATGCGCGTGGGCGCCGCGGCCCAGGCGGCCGGGGCATCGCCGCGGTTGTCCGGCAGCTCCATGGGCGCTTCGTGGGCCTGGTCACGGGCCTTGGCCAGATCGGTGGCGTGGTCTTCCTCGCTGTAGCGGGCGCGGATCAGCGACGCCGCGTGGCGCGCGGCCTCGAAGGTCTCGGCGACCACCAGGGCGATGGGTTGGCCGCTGTAGAGGATGCGGTCGTTGTACAGCGGGCGGAAAGGCTTGCCGTCCGCCGCGTCCATGTCGGTGTAGCTCTCGTCGTAACTGGCCATCTTGGGTCGGTTGCGATGGCTGAGCACCTCGATCACCCCGGGCTGGGCCAGGGCTTCGCTGACGTCCAGGTCGAGCAGGCGACCCTTGGCGATGGTGGCGTTGACCACGAAGCCGAAGGCCAGGTCCGGCACGCTGAATTCGCCGGCATAGAGCGCCTGGCCGGTGACCTTTAGCGGACCGTCGACGCGGGGAACGGCTTTTTGCAGATGGACGACGGTCATTGCAGGGTACCTCCGGCGGCTTCGGTGAGGGCACGTACTATGGCGCGCCGGGCCAGTTCGATCTTGAAGCTGTTGTGGGCGAAGCCCTGGGCGCCTTGCAGCAGGCTATCGGCCAACTGGCCGAAGGTGGCCTTGTCCGCCACCTGACCGACGACGGCCTGTTCGGCCTCGGGCAGCCGCCAGGGCTTGTGGGCCACGCCGCCGAGGGCGACGCGAACCTGCTTGATGCGCTCGCCGTCCAGCTCCAGCGCAGCGGCTACCGAGACCAGGGCGAAGGCATAGGAGGCGCGGTCACGGATCTTCAGGTAGGCGCTATGGGCGGCCAGGCCCTCGGCCGGCAGGGTCACGGCGGTGATGAGTTCATCGGCCGCCAGGTTGGTGTCGCGCTCGGGCGTATCGCCGGGCAGACGATGGAAGTCGGCGAAGTCGATGACCCGCTCACCGCTCGGACCGCTCACCTCGACCCGGGCTGCCAGCGCAGCCAGGGCTACGCACATGTCCGAGGGATGGGTGGCGATGCACTGCTCGCTGTGGCCCAGAATGGCGTGGATGCGATTCTGGCCCTCGCGCGCGCCGCAACCGGAGCCGGGCTCGCGCTTGTTGCACGGCGTGCCGACGTCATAGAAGTAGTAGCAGCGGGTCCGCTGCAGCAGGTTGCCGCCGGTGGAGGCCATGTTGCGCAGTTGCGGCGAGGCACCGGCGAGGATCGCCTTGCTCAGCAGCGGATAGCGGCGCTGCACCTCGGGGTGGTAGGCCACCTCGGCGTTCTTCACCAGGGCGCCGATACGCAGGCCGCCTTCGGCAGTGGTCTCGACCTCGCGCAGGGGCAGGCCATTGACGTCGATCAGTTGCTCGGGGCGTTCGACGTTTTCCTTCATCAGGTCCAGCAGGTTGGTGCCGCCGGCGATGAAGTGGGTCTGGGGGCCGTGCTGGCGGATGGCATCCGGGACGGCATTGGGCTTGGCGTAACCGAAGCGGTTCATTCGCGGCCCTCCCCTTGCTGGCACTCCGGACGCGCCCGCTCGATGGCGGCGCGGATGTTGCGATAGGCACCGCAGCGGCAGAGGTTGCCGCTCATCTGCTCGGCCACCTCGGCCTCGCTGTGGGCATGGCCCTCCTTGAGCATGCCGATGGCCGAGCAGATCTGCCCCGGCGTGCAATAGCCGCACTGGAAGGCGTCCTCGGCGACGAAGGCCGCCTGCATGGGGTGCAGCTGGTCACCCTGGGCCAGGCCTTCGACGGTGGTGACTTCTGCCCCGTCCTGCATGACCGCCAGGGCCAGGCAGCTGTTGATGCGGGTGC
>CAUQPA010000539.1:0-3577 GCA_963519325.1 uncultured Pseudomonas sp.
CCACGGCGCCGCCCAGCGGCTGTCGCTTCCACACCCGTTGCCCCCACGCCCGGCCGCTGTGCCGTGAGGCCAAGCCGCTGCTCGAAGCCACCCCCGGCGAGGCCCGCGTGGCCTGTCACTTCTGGCGCGAGATCGCCGGCGCTGGCGCCGCACCGCCACCCGTGATCGCCAGCAGCCCGGCCTTCACCCGCCGCCTGGCCCTGTTCAACCGTCATCAGTCCCTTCTGGAGTCCACCCCATGAAAGCCTCCGCCTGGCTCACCGCCACCCTTCTGCTCCTGGCCGGCGGCTCCGCCGTGGCCGAGACCACCCTGCGCATCGGCATCCAGGACGATCCCGACGTGCTCGATCCGCACCGCTCACGCACCTATTCCGGGCGGCTGGTCTACACCGCCCTGTGCGACAAGCTGGTGGACGTCTCGCCACAACTGGAGCTGGTCCCCCAGCTGGCCACCGCCTGGCAATGGAGCGACGACAACCGCAGCCTGACGCTGCAACTGCGCTCCGGCGTGACCTTCCATGACGGCGAGGCCTTCGACGCCGCCGCGGTGAAATTCAACCTGGACCGCGCCCGTACCCTGCCCGACTCCCTGCGCAAGAGCGAGCTGGCCTCGGTGGATACCGTGGAGGTGGTCGATCCCCAGACCGTGCGCATCCGCCTCAAGCAACCCGATGCCACCCTGCTCGCCCAGCTCTCCGACCGCGCCGGCATGATGCTGGCGCCCAAGGCCTCCGCCGGCGACGTCGGCAGCAAGCCGGTCTGCTCCGGTCCCTATCGCTTCGTGCAGCGGGTGCAACAGGACCGCATCGTGCTGGAGCGCTTCCCGCAGTACTGGAACGCCGCCGCCTACCATTTCGACAAGGTGGTCTTCCTGCCCATCCCGGACACCTCGGTGCGCCTGGCCAATCTGCGCTCGGGCGACCTGGACATCATCGAGCGGGTCGCCCCCACCGACGTCAAGGGCCTGCAGGGCCAGGCCGGCTTCACCCTCTACAACACCCCGGGCCTGGGCTACATGCAGCTGATGGTGAACATGGCCAACGGCGACCGGGCGAAGAATCCCTTCGCCGGCGACAAGCGGGTGCGCCAGGCCTTCGACCTGGCGCTGGATCGCGACGCGCTCAACCAGGTGGTGTTCGAGGGCCTCTATGCGCCCAGCGTGCAGCCCTTCCCGCAGAGCAGCCCCTACTACGACAAGGCCTTCGCCGTGCCGGCCCGCGACGTGGCGCGCAGCCAGACGCTGCTCAAGGCCGCCGGCGTCAGCCTGCCGGTCAAGGTGGAACTGAAGATCGCCAACAACCCCATCGCCCAGCAGGTGGGCCAACTGATCCAGGCCATGGCCGCCGAGGCCGGCTTCGAGGTCAACCTGGTCGCCACCGAATACGCCACCCTGCTGGCCGAACAGCACGCCGGCAACTTCCAGCTCGGCCTGAGCGCCTGGTCCGGCCGCCCTGACCCGGATGGCAACGTGCACCAGTTCGTCACCTGCAAGGGCAACCAGAACGACGGCCATTACTGCAACGCGGCGCTGGACCAGCTGCTCAACCAGGCCCGCACCGTCAACGACCAGGCCCAGCGCCAGGCGCTCTACGCCCAGGCCATGACCCTGCTGCGCGAGGAACTGCCGGTGTTCTACCTCTACTTCGACCCGCGCATCATCGCCACCCGCGCCGACATCAAGGGCCTGATCCCCAACCCCGACGGCCTGATTCGCCTGGCCGGCGTCAGCCGCGGACAATAGCCATGCTGCGCCTCTTCCTGCGTGGCCTGCTCAGTGCCCTGCCCACCCTGCTGCTGGTGTCGCTGTTCGTCTTCACCCTGCAGCAACTGCTGCCGGGCGATCCGGTGCTGGCCATGGCCGGCGAGGAACGCGATCCCCAGGTGCTGAAATTCCTGCGCGAGAAGTACCGGCTGAACGATCCCCTGCCGGTGCAGTACCTGCACTGGATGGGCGGGGTACTGCAGGGCGACCTGGGCATCTCGCTGCGCACCGACCAGCCGGTGACGGCGCTGATCGCCGAGAAGCTGCCGGTGACCCTGGAGCTGTCGCTGCTGGCCATTCTCATCGCCCTGGCCATCGGCATCCCCACCGGCATCCTCGCCGCGGTGCGCCGCGGCACGGCGGTGGACTACGGCGCCAACCTGGTGGCCCTGTCCGGCATCTCCATCCCGCACTTCTGGCTCGGCATCCTGTTGATCCTGCTGTTCGCGGTGAAGCTGCAATGGCTGCCGGCCTCCGGCTTCGTGCCCTTCCACGAGGACCCGCTGCGCAACCTGCGCACCCTCATCCTGCCCGCCTTCGTGCTGGGCGCCGGACTCTCCGGCACCCTGATGCGCCATACCCGGGCGGCCATGCTGGAGGTGCTGCGCGCCGACTACGTGCGCACCGCCCGGGCCAAGGGCCTGCGCGAGCGGGTGGTGATCCTGCGCCATGCGCTGCGCAACGCGCTGATGCCCATCGTCACCCTCACCACCCTGCTGTTCGGCGAATTGCTCGGTGGCGCGGTGCTCACCGAGCAGGTCTTCAGCATCCCCGGCTTCGGCAAGATGATCGTCGACGCCGTGTTCAACCGCGACTACGCGGTGGTCCAGGGGGTGGTGCTCTGCGTGGCGGTGGGCTTCGTGCTGCTCAACCTGGTGGCCGACCTGCTCTACCGCCTGATCAACCCGCGCCTGAGGCAAGCCGCATGAACGCCCTGACCCTGCCCCGCCCGGCCACCCTGAGGCCCGCCCGCTCGCCCTTCTGGCGCAAGTTCAGCGCCAATCGCGGCGCGCTGCTGGGCGCCGCGCTGATCCTGACCTTCGCCCTGGCCGCCCTGCTGGCGCCCTGGCTGGCTCCCTTCGATCCGCTCAAGACCAGCTTCCTGGCGGTGCGCAAGGCGCCCTCGGCGCTGAACTGGCTGGGTACCGACGAACTCGGCCGCGACCTGCTCTCGCGCCTGCTGTGGGGCGCGCGCAGCTCGCTGCTGGCCGGGGTGGTCTCGGTGGCCATCGCCCTGCTGGTGGGCGTGCCCCTGGGCCTGGTGGCCGGCTACTTCGGTGGCTGGCTGGACGCCTTGGTCTCGCGCCTGGTGGAAGCCCTGCTGTCCTGCCCGTTCCTGGTGCTGGCCATCGCCCTGGGCGCCTTCCTCGGGCCGAGCCTGGGCAATGCCATGATCGCCATCGGCCTCTCCGCCATGCCGGTGTTCGCCCGCCTGACCCGTGGCCAGGTATTGGCCATCCGCCACGAGGACTACCTCGAAGGCGCCCGCGCCATCGGCCTGCCGGATCGCTGGATCCTCTGGCGCTACGTGCTACCCAACATCCTCTCGCCGCTGGTGGTGCAGGCCACCCTGACCATCGCCGCCGCCATCCTCGCCGAGGCCAGCCTGTCGTTCCTCGGCCTTGGCCAGCAACCGCCGATGCCCTCCTGGGGCTCCATGCTCAACACCGCCAAGAACTTCATGGAGCAGGCGCCCTGGATGTCCATCGCCCCGGGCGTCTGCATCTACCTCACCGTGCTGGGCTTCAACCTGCTGGGCGACGGCCTGCGCGACGCGCTCGATCCTCGTCACCAATGAGACCCTTCGCCATGCCC
>CAUQPA010000540.1:0-3575 GCA_963519325.1 uncultured Pseudomonas sp.
CCGCGCACCGCCCAGCTCAGGCCCGAGAGGCCCGGTCCACAGAATTCGACGAACTTGCCCACCACGCCGCGCTGGCGCAGCAGCTGGGTGATCTTCAGCGACAGGTCGGTAGCGGTGACCCCGGGGCGTAGCCCATTGGTGAGGCGGATACCGATGACCTCGGGGAAACTGATGGGCACCGGCTCGCCAAGCATGGCCGCCTGGCCTTCCAGCCCGCCTACGCCCCAGCCGAGGATGCCGATGGCGTTGATCATCGGCGTATGGCTATCGGTGGCGACCATGTCATCCGGGTGCAGCAGTGGCTGGCCATCGCTGGTCTCGCTTTCCCAGACCACGGTGCCCAGGGACTCCATGTTGACCTGGTGGATGATGCCGGTACCCGGTGGAACGACCTTGAAGTTGTCGAGGCTCTTCTGCGCCCACTTGATGAACTGGTAGCGCTCGGTATTGCGCCGGTAGTCGATGTCCAGATTGGCTTCCACCGCACCAGGCTCGGCGAAGCGCTCGACGATCACCGAGTGGTCGATGGTCAACACCGCCGGAATACGCGGATTCATCCGGCTCGGATCGCCGCCCAGTTCGGCCACCATGTCGCGCATGCCGGCGAAGTCGGCCAGGGCAGGCAGGCAGGTGGTGTCGTGGAACATCAGTCGGTTGGGCAGAAAGGGCGCCTCGCAGGCCGGGCCTTCGCCCCGAGCCCGCGCCAGTACCGGCGGCAGGGCCTCGGGAAAACAGCGGGCAACGTTCTCCACCAGCAGTCGCACGGAGTAGGGCAGGCGGACCAGCGTCTCGGCGTCGAGCAAGCGTTTCAGGTCGACGTAGGCATAGCGCCGATCACCGAAGGTGAGTTGGCCGGCGTAGGCGGAATCCAGGGCAAACTTCATGGGCTATCCGGTCTGGTTGCAGGAATCAGGGAAGATGATGGGCATGCTAGGAGAGCTTGCACTCCCCGAAAATTGGCATCTGGCCAACGTAGTGTTCTCGGTACGCGAACGCACTGCGCTAAGCTTGGCAAGTATTGTCCTTGGTTGCTATAAAAGACAATGTTGGCTGGCGAAACTGAATGGTTGTTCCCGGCCTTACACGCCAGCCCGCCAGATAATTGAGGTACGCCTTGCTAGTCGCTTTGTCCGATCCGGCTTTTCTTTCCAGCCTGCTGCAGATCATCGTCATCGACATCCTGCTGGGCGGCGATAACGCCGTGGTGATAGCCCTGGCCTGTCGTCATCTGCCCGAGGCGCAACGTCGCAAGGCCATTCTGGGTGGGGTGGCTGGTGCTGTCGTGCTGCGGATTCTGCTGTTGTTTGTCGCCAGTTACGTGCTGGGTTGGCCGCTGCTGAAGGCGATAGGCGGGATACTGCTGCTGTGGATTGGCATCAAGCTCTTGCTACCGGACGAGGAGGAGGCTGACGTCAAAGCCGGCAGTACCCTGGGTCAGGCCATTTGGATCATCGTGGTGGCCGATGTAGTGATGAGTTTGGACAACGTCATCGCCGTGTCTGGCGCGGCCCAGGGCCATTTGGGGATAGCCATTGCCGGGGTACTTATCAGCATCCCCATCATCATCTTCGGCAGCCAACTAATCCTGCGGCTGATGCAAAGGTTCCGCTCACTAGTCGTGGTCGGAGCAGCCTTGCTCGGCTGGATCGCCGGCAAGCTGATTGCCAGCGACGAACTTCTGCAGGGCTGGCTTGGCACTGCCGGCTTGCACTGGCCCGCCTATGCAGCCGGCGTCCTCGGCATCTTCATTGTGCTCGGGACCGGTCATCTGTTGGCACGGCGGGCAGTCCTGCCTTAATCACTCTGTACATCACCTGGAGCACCCGCATGACCTTCAAGACCACCGACCTCTGCGACGAACATGGCGACCGCGCAAGAGTTCTGCAGCCGATCTTCCAGGACCTAGGCGGCCATTGTGACTTCGCTGGTCCGGCACTGACGGTCAAATGCTTCGAGGACAACTCACGTGTCAAGGAGCTCAGTCTGCAGCCTGGCGAGGGGCGCGTACTGGTGGTAGACGGCGGCGGTAGTGATCGCTGCGCCCTGTTGGGCGACATTATCGCCGAAGATCTTGTGAAGAATGGCTGGGCCGGCGCTCTCGTCTATGGGTATGTCCGTGACAGGGCGGTACTGGCGCAACTCCCGTTGGCAATCAAGGCGCTGGGGACCTCGCCGCGCAAATCGGTCAAGCGCAACGAAGGCCAGGTCGGTGAAGTTGTGACCTTCGCGGGACAATCGATCCGGACCGGCGATCAGCTCTATGCCGATGCAGATGGCGTAATCATTCTCGATGCCCGCTAATCGGCCTTCCTGCTACGGGTCGCCCTGAGGGCAACCTTTCTACGAGCGCTTCGCCATGACATCTGCCAAACGCATTTTCCTTATTCACGCTACGCGCATCGCCATCGAGCCGATCAATGCCGCCTTCGCCAGGAGCTGGCCTGAAGCCCAATGCTTCGATCTCTGGGACGATTCCTTATCGCGGGATGCCAGCACTGCTGGTGGTACGACTCCGGCGTTGGACAAGCGCATCGAGGACTTGGCAGATCACGCCTTTCGTGCTGAAGCCGACGCTGTGCTCTTCACCTGCTCCGCGTTTTCCAGCGCTATCGAGGCCTGCCAGCGACGCCATGAAAGGCCAGTCCTCAAGCCCAACGAAGCCATGGTGCAACAAGCCCTCGCCCAGGGGGGACGAATCGCTGCCCTTACCACCTTCGGTCCAGCGGGGGCGGCTATCGTCAGTGATTTCGAGATCGAGGCACGCCGTCTCGGCCAGTCCGTGGATATCACCCCCATCCTCTGCGAAGGTGCACTTGCCGCGCTCCACGCGGGCGACCAAGGTCGTCATGATGCACTCATCGCGGAGGCTGCAGGAAGGCTGCGTGGAGACTACCAAGTATTGTGCTTCGCTCAATTTTCCATGACCAGTGCTCAAGACGCGAGCGAAGTCGCCTGGGGAAGTACCGTTTTGACTACCCCTGAGACTGCCGTCATGAAACTTCGCAAGTTGTTGAGCGGGAATTGAAATCTTTTCGGGTGGGAAAAGGTCCATAATTTTAAAGCATATTTCGAGTGCCCATCTGCGTCCAGAGGAGAGTAGGACGATAGGATGGGCACTTTGCATTTGAAGCTGGCTCAGTAAAATTCACCTCGACCTGAATTTGCCTTCTGGCGAGCTATAGATACTTATAGGTATAGCCAAGAATGTTTCGGCTATTCGCATCACTACTTTCATTTGCTGAAAGGGCCTGTAATCGGCTTCGAATCTTTTATTCATTCATGCATTCCGTTTATGGATAATTGTTTTTGATTTGGCCGTTCGGTATACACATCGCGCTGCCGAGAGCGGTTGAGCCCAGGCGACACAGCTCCGGTTGATTCCTGGCAAACAACAAATAAAATCAAGGAAAAATATGCGCCATTTCCCTCCCAGAGTTCCTGTTGGAGCAAATATTGCTGCGTTGTTCCTGACGCTGATTTCGCCGATAACCTACAGTGAGGAGGGCGGTTTCCTCGAGGACACCAAGGCCAACCTCAACCTGCGCAACTTCTACTTCAATCGCAACTTCGTCGAT